>CAMWMM010000154.1 GCA_947175285.1 uncultured Lachnospiraceae bacterium | reverse complement strand
TGCATGCGGTAAAAATTTTCCTGAAAAAATTGCAACGATTGTCAAAGGCGTAGCGGATGGATGTATTCAGTCAGGGGCAGCGCTCATTGGCGGTGAGACGGCGGAGATGCCGGGGTTTTATCCGGAAGATGAATATGACCTTGCAGGATTTGCAGTAGGGATTGTGGATGAGAAAGAATTGATTACCGGCGAACATATCAAAGCAGGAGATGCGTTGATTGGCATTGCGTCTTCCGGCGTACACAGCAACGGCTTTTCCCTTGTCCGGAAAGTGTTTGATATGACAAAGAAAAGCCTTGATACGTATTATGAAGAACTTGGCACGACGCTCGGAGAGGCATTGATTGCACCGACAAAGATTTATGTGAAAGCGCTGCGCTCTATCAAAGAGGCAGGAGTTACCGTAAAGGGATGCAGTCACATTACGGGCGGCGGTTTTTATGAGAATATTCCGAGAATGCTGCCGGACGGCATGAATGCAAAGATTTGGAAAGACAGTTATCCGGTTCTGCCGATTTTTAAGTTGTTACAGAAAACAGGCAATCTGGAAGAGAAAATGATGTATAATACTTATAATATGGGAATCGGCATGGTGCTTGCCCTTGAAAAAGCCGATGCGGATAAGGCAATGGAAGCTGTTCGTAAGGCAGGAGAGACACCATATCTGATAGGTGAAGTGACAGCCGGGGAAAAAGGAGTTACGTTATGTTAAAAATACTGGTATGTGTCTCCGGCGGCGGCACAAATTTGCAGGCGTTAATTGACGGCATCTCGCGGGGAACGATTACGAATACACAGATTGTCCGTGTAATCAGCAATAACCGGAATGCCTATGCATTAAAACGCGCACAGGATGCCGGCATAGATGCGGTTTGTGTTGCCCCTAAAGAGTACGCGGACCGAGAGCAGTTTCATAAGGCGTTTTTACAGGCAGTACAGGAGAAAGAACCGGATTTGATAGTCCTTGCCGGTTTTTTGGTCGTACTTCCCGAAGAAATGATACGGACATACGGAAACAGGATTATCAATATCCATCCTTCATTAATTCCTTCATTTTGCGGAAAAGGTTTTTACGGACTGACCGTACATGAGAAGGCGTTGGAAAGAGGCGTGAAAGTGACCGGAGCGACAGTGCATTTTGTAGATGAAGGAACTGATACCGGACCTATTATTTTACAAAAGGCAGTGATGGTGGAAGAGGATGATACCCCTGAAATATTACAAAAAAGAGTGATGGAGCAGGCGGAATGGCAGATTCTGCCACAGGCGATAGATTTGATTGCAAACGGAAAAGTAACAGTAGAGGACGGAAAGGTACGGATAAAAACATGAAAGTCTTAATTGTAGGCGGCGGCGGCAGGGAACATGCAATCGCAGAGAGCATAGCAAAAAGCAAGAGAGTGGATAAGATTTACTGCGCACCGGGAAATGCGGGTATTGAGCAGATTGCGGAGTGTGTGCCGATTGGTGCGATGGAATTTGACAAAATTGTAGAGTTTGCTAAGAATAAGGAAATTGATTTAACTTTCGTAGCACCTGACGACCCGTTGGTTGGCGGACTGGTAGATGAACTAACGGCAGCAGGACTGCGGACTTTCGGACCGAGAAAAAATGCGGCGATTATAGAGGGCAGCAAAGCATTTGCCAAGGATTTAATGAAAAAATACAACATTCCGACAGCAGCGTATGAGACGTTTGATGATTCTAAGAAAGCGCTCGCCTATCTGGAAACGGCGGATATGCCGGTTGTGTTAAAAGCGGACGGACTTGCACTTGGGAAAGGCGTTTTGATTTGTCAGACGTTGGAAGAGGCAAAAGAAGGCGTGAAAACGATTATGGAAGATAAAAAGTTCGGTGATTCAGGAAACCGGATGGTTATCGAAGAGTTTATGACAGGCAGGGAAGTTTCCGTTCTTTCTTTCGTAGATGGCAAAACGATTCGGATTATGACTTCGGCACAGGACCACAAACGTGCAGGAGATGGTGATACAGGACTGAATACGGGCGGTATGGGAAATTTTTCACCAAGTCCGTTTTATACAAAAGAAGTGGATGAGTTCTGTCATCAATATATTTATCAGGCGACGGTAGACGCTATGGCAGCGGAGAACAGACCGTTTCAAGGCATTATCTTTTTCGGTCTGATGCTGACGGAAAAAGGACCAAGGGTATTGGAATATAATGCAAGGTTCGGCGACCCGGAAACGCAGGTTGTGCTGCCGCGGATGAAAAATGACATTATGGATGTGATAGATGCCTGTATTGATGGCACGTTGGATAAGGTTACACTGCAATTTGAAGATAATGCGGCAGTCTGTGTGGTGCTTGCTTCTGAAGGCTATCCGGTTTCCTATGAAAAAGGATTTCCGATAACAGGGCTGGAGCATTTTAAAGATAACGATGGTTATTATTGTTTCCATGCAGGCACGAAGCGGGATGGTCAGAATATTGTTACAAATGGCGGAAGGGTACTTGGTGTGACCGCAGTCGGAGCGACATTGAAAGAAGCGAGGGAAAACGCTTATAAAGCGGCAGACTGGGTAGGATTCGATAATAAATATATGAGAAGTGACATCGGTAAAGCGATTGATGAAGTATGAGAGGATTGTTTTATAAAAAGGGGGAAAGGATATGAATCATACAACGGATTTTAAAGACTTGGATGTATATAACCGGCCGAAAGAATGCCCTGAATGCGGTGGAGTTATGGTATTTAAAGGGTGTGGTGAATATAAATGCGAAAAATGTCATTATGTTGCATATGATGATTACGGCAAAGTGCGTAACTATGTGGAAAAGCATGGCGGTTCCACTGCTGCGCAGGTATCGGAGGCAACGGGAGTGAAGCAGAAGACAATCCGTACAATGCTCAAAGAGTCCCGTTTGGAGATTGCCGACGGTTCCAATTCTTTCTTAAAATGCGAGATGTGCGGTGTGAATATCCGTTCCGGCAGGGTATGTCCTAAATGTGAAGTAGCTTATAACAGGTCGGTAGAGGAAAATGCGCGTAAGAAACACGAGAAGATGATGTCAGGTTTTGGTATGGAACATTCTACCGGAGAAGATGGTGCAAAACGATTCAGGCGTGACAGATAAAAAGTTGAGAGATAAAATAGAGAAACAAAAGAAAGATACGAGGTATCAGAATGAAAAAATGGTGGAAACATAATAAGAACAGTATTATGAGAGGTGTGTTGACGACAGCGTGTGCTATGTTATTTTTTGTAAGTCAGAAAAGCATCTGCTTTGCTGAGGCAACGGCGACGGTAAAGGCACCAACTGCCTATATAAGGACGACCCCCGATAAAACCAGCGAACCCGTTGGAAGCACTTCTTCGGGTAAAACCATTACGATTATCGGCCAGACGACAGATTCGTCCGGATATGTATGGTATGAGGTTCATGTGGAAGATAATAAAACAGGCTATATCCGTTCTGATTTAGTGGATGTGGATTCTTCATCCGGTACGATTCCCACATCATCATCTGCGCCTGCACAAAGCAATGATCAGCCGGTGGCTACGGCATCCGGTGCGGAAATACCGCCGGAGACGGGAATGGATGCGCAGTATGCAACGATTAAGGTACAATCTGGCATTGTCAGAAGCGCTGCGGGTAAAAATAAAAGTAAGGTGGATTCTTTACCGCAGAATACACAGGTTATTGTGTCCGGACAGACGGAAGGTTCGGATATGACATGGTATTATATTACCTTTACGGGAACGAATGGGGAAGAAAAGACCGGTTATGTCCGCTCCGATGTGATTACGCTTGGGGAGATGGTTCCTGTGGAGGAACCGCAGCAGGAAGAACCGCAGGAAGAACCGGAGATACAGGATACGGAACCGGAGGTGTCCGTACATCAGGATTATGAACTGAAGTATGAATATGACGAGACATCAGGCGAAGAGGTATGGAAGATTTATGATTACACGGCAAGCACCGAGTATGCAGAAGTACAGAATGTAAAAGTTGTATTAGATGCTGCCCATGCACGGGGTGTGAACAGTGAGCTGGATGCAAAAACGATATCAAAACAGCGTATTGTGATTATCGTACTCATTGCGGTTATCATTATTCTTGCAGTAGTAATGACGATTTTGATTTTTAAATTGAGAGACGCTTATTACGAAGAAGATGAAGATGACGAGGACGAAGAGGAAGAAGAGGAAATAGATAGAAGAAAAGGGAGAAGAAGAGAAACAGAAGAGACGAGAAGAAGTGAAGGAAGAAGCAGTTCCGGAAAAAGTGAAGGCAGAAATGAAAGAAGAAGAGAGCGTGAAGAACGCGAGGAACCGGTAAGGAGAAAGAGCAGCCAGACGCGCGAAGAAAGACAGTCTGCTCCGCGAAGAAAATCGTCAGAAGCAGACAGAAGAATGCCGGAGAGAGAAGTTTCCTACGAGGAGGAAGCAGCAGAACCCGTCAAGGCAGCGCCGAAGAAAAAGGCAAAAAATTTCATGATTGATGATGATGATTTTGAGTTTGAATTTCTGAATACGAAGAACAAGGATAAAGATATATGATAATTGAAATTGATTTTAACAGCGATGAAGCTATCTATCTGCAGCTTAGGAATCAGATTGTTTTAGGAATCGCGACCGCCAGATTCAGGGAGGGTGATGCGCTTCCGTCAGTCAGACAGCTTGCTGAGAATATCGGGATTAACATGCACACTGTCAATAAAGCCTATTCTGTTTTGCGGCAGGAAGGATTTGTTAAGGTAGATAGAAGAAAAGGCGCGGTTATTGCAATTGATATTGATAAGATGCAGGCGGTGGAGGAATTACGGGAAACGATGAAAGTAATTCTTGCAAAAGCCTGGTGTAAGAATATTTCCAGGGAAGAAGTGCATTCTCTTATAGATGAAATATATGAGGATTATGGAGGAATGTAATCATGCAGCCACAATTTACGGATAAGGCAAAGATGGCATTGGCATTTGCTGAACGTGCCGCCAGAAATTTGAAGCAGAGCTATGTTGGAACAGAGCATATCCTTCTGGGGCTTTTGCGGGAAAATACCGGCGTTGCGGCTACGGTACTGGTAAACAGCGGTGTAGATGAATATCATTTAAAAGAGATGATAAAAGACCTGATTGCCCCGGAGAGCACGGTTATGCTTGCCGAAAGGGACGGCTATTCTCCCAGAGCGGAAAAGGTACTGGAGGAGTCACACAGGCAGGCACAGCGTTTTCACAGTGATAAGACAGGAACGGAGCATATTCTTCTTGCCCTTTTGAAAGAAGGAGAGAATGTAGCGGTCAGACTTCTTAATACAATGGGAATTTCCATACAGAAACTTTATATTGAAGTGTTATCTGCCATGGGAGAAGATAAATCTTTGTATAAAGAAGATTTGGGAAGAAAACAGAACAAAAAGAAAGGCGCCGCTTCGACATTGGAGCAGTACAGCAGAGATTTGACGGCGCTTGCAAGAGACGGTAAATTAGACCCTGTTATCGGAAGAGAGGATGAAATACGCCGTGTCATTCAAATCTTAAGCCGCAGGACGAAAAACAATCCCTGTTTGATAGGAGAGCCGGGTGTTGGCAAGACAGCAGTCGTAGAAGGACTTGCAATGAAAATCGTTGCGGGCGAAGTGCCTTTTACCGTACAGGATAAACGTGTTATGACGTTAGATTTATCAGGTATGGTTGCGGGAAGCAAATACCGCGGGGAATTTGAAGAAAGAATTAAAAAAGTTGTAAAAGAAGTAATCGAGGACGGCAATATCATTCTTTTTCTGGATGAAATGCATACGATTATCGGCGCCGGAGGTGCGGAGGGCGCAATCGATGCTTCTAATATTTTGAAACCGTCTCTTGCCAGAGGTGAAATTCAGTTAATCGGTGCAACAACGATTGCGGAATACAGGAAGTATGTGGAAAGAGATGCGGCATTAGAGAGAAGATTTCAGCCGGTTACGGTAGAAGAACCGACTATTGAAGAGGCGGAAAATATCCTAAAAGGTATTGCGTATAAATATGAAGACCATCACAGGGTTACGATTACACCGGAAGCGGTGAAAGCGGCAGTTACGCTCTCCGCAAGGTATATTAATGACAGAAACCTGCCGGATAAGGCAATCGACTTAATCGATGAAGCGGCGGCAGCGGCAAGATTGCAGAGTGCAAAACAGCCGGATAAGATAAAAGAACTGGCGGAAGAAATCCAGAATATTGATTTGCAGATAGAGCGTTCTATTAAAATAGAAGCCTTTACACAGGCGGGAGAATTGAAAAAACGCCAGGATGCGCTTATCAAAAAGTATGAGCGTATGGTGAAAAAACTGGAAAAAGAGGATGAGAGAAGAGATTATATTATTGATGAAAATAATATCGCGGAAGTCGTTGCTCTCTGGACGAAAATACCGGTGAAAAAACTGGCGGAAAAAGAGAGTGAAAGGCTTCTGAAACTGGAATCCATTCTCCATGAGCGTGTTATCGGACAGGAAGAAGCGGTTACGGCGGTAGCAAGAGCTATGCGCAGAGGGCGTGTGGGCTTGCAGGATCCCAACAGGCCGATTGGTTCTTTCCTCTTCTTAGGACCTACCGGTGTCGGTAAGACAGAATTAAGCAAAGCGCTTGCAGAGGCTATGTTCGGTTCGGAAAATGCGCTTATCCGCGTGGATATGTCGGAGTATATGGAAGGGCATTCCGTATCGAAGATGATAGGCTCGCCTCCGGGTTATGTCGGTTTTGAAGAGGGCGGGCAGCTCAGCGAAAAAATCAGGAGAAATCCCTATTCCGTCGTTTTATTTGATGAAATAGAGAAAGCCCATCCGGATGTTTTCAATATTCTGTTACAGGTGTTAGATGACGGACATATTACGGACTCCAAGGGCAGAAAAGTGAATTTTAAAAATACGATTTTGATTATGACATCCAATGCGGGTGCGCAAAGGATAATGGAGCCGAAGAATCTCGGATTTTCATCGAATAATTCTGAAAAGCAGGATTATGATAAGATGAAATCAAACGTCATGGAAGAGGTTAAAAGAATTTTTAAGCCTGAGTTTATCAACAGAATTGATGAAATTATGGTATTCCATCCGCTGAACCGGGACAATATGAAACAGATTGTCACAATGCTTTCCAAAAATCTGGTAAGCAGATGCAGGAAACAGATGGAAATTGACCTGACAATCACACCGGCGCTGAAAGATTATATTGTGGAGAAGTATACGGACGCGAAAATGGGTGCCAGACCCATGAAACGTGCGATTCAGTCGGAGATAGAAGATACACTCGCAGAAGAAATCCTTTCAGGCAGGGTGAAGAGCGGCGATAAAGTATCGGCGGCACTGAAGAATAAGAAAGTTGTTTACAAAGTACGTGAAAATAAATAACAGGAAGGACTTAGGAGGAAAGGCAATGGCTGTAGTAGAGGAATTACTTCGCACTGAAGCAGACGGTGCGCTTAGCTTCGGTAATCATAAGCTGGATGAAAAAGCGAAAGTAGAAGATTTTGAGCATGCGGGGGATTTATTCAAGGTAAAAACGTATAAGAGCATTACAAAACTGGAAAAGAACGGGATGTTTGCTTATGAATCCGTACCGGGAACCAGTGTAACTCATTTCGTGGAGGAAGAAAACGGCGTAAACTTCCTTGTAGAGGGAGAGGAAGATGCGCAGATTATCGTAGGATTAGAGGATAATACGGAATACAGCGTTTTTATTGATGGTACTAACATCGGCAGAATGAAGACCAATCTGGGCGGAAAGCTGAATATCAGTATTGAACTTGCAGGTGCCGGAGAGGTTGCCGTTAAAATCGTAAAATAACAAGTTGAAAGAATAATGGCATGGCAAAAGCAAAAATGACAACGGTATTCTACTGCCAAAGCTGCGGTTACGAATCCTCTAAATGGATGGGACAGTGCCCGGGGTGCCGGGAATGGAATACTTTTGTGGAAGAAAAAATAAATACAAAGTCCTCTATATCTGCCGTATCAGGGAGAAACGGACAAGGCGGAGGAAATCTTTCCAAACTTTCTGAAATTACGTTACAGGATGAGGAACGAATGTCCACACATATGAAAGAACTGGATAGAGTTTTGGGAGGCGGGATTGTTCCCGGCTCCCTGATTTTAGTTGGCGGAGACCCCGGAATCGGGAAGTCAACGCTCCTTTTGCAGGTATGCCGCTATATGGCGGCGGATAACCGGAAAATATTGTATATTTCAGGGGAAGAATCTTTAAAACAAATTAAAATTCGTGCTAACCGAATCGGTGAGTTTGGGGATACGTTATTTTTACTTTGTGAAACCAATTTAAGCGTGATTGAAGAAGCCATTCGCCGCCTGACGCCGGATGTTACGATTATTGATTCCATTCAGACGATGTATCAGGATGCGGTTTCGTCTGCACCGGGCAGCGTTTCCCAAGTCAGAGAGGCAACCAATGTATTTTTACAGCTTGCTAAAGGCATGGGGACTTCTATTTTTATTGTAGGGCATGTGACAAAAGAAGGAACGGTAGCAGGTCCGCGTGTATTAGAGCATATGGTCGATACCGTTTTATACTTTGAAGGAGACAGACATGCTTCCTATCGGATTTTACGGGGCGTTAAGAACCGGTTCGGCTCTACGGATGAAATCGGCGTTTTTGAAATGCAGGAAGAAGGGCTTGTGGAAGTAGCAAATCCTTCGGAATTTATGTTGGATGGAAAGCCAGAGGGGGCAAGCGGCTCTATTGTTTCATGCTCCATGGAGGGAACAAGACCGATTCTTATTGAAATACAGGCGCTGGTTTGCCGTACGAATTTCGGATTTCCCAGAAGACAGGCTATTGGAACCGATTTTAACAGAGTGAATTTATTGATGGCGGTTTTAGAAAAGAGAGTAGGACTTCAGATGTCCGATTGCGATGCTTATGTTAATTTGGCGGGTGGTATGAGAATATCGGAACCGGCAATTGATTTAGGTATTGCAATGGCAATTGCTTCCAGTTTTAAAAACCGTCCGATTGATGATAAAGTGGCTGCATTTGGGGAAATCGGACTAAGCGGCGAGGTGCGCGGCATCAGTATGATAGAGCAGCGTATTCAGGAAGCAGCCAAAATGGGATTTACGACCTGTATCATTCCCAAAGTCTGTGTGAAACAGGTTAAAAATAAAGAAAACGTGAAGATACTGGGAGTTTCTTCCGTACAGGATGCAATTGATTTCATCGTATAAATGTGATAAAATGAAAAAGGTGTACGATAAGCAATACGAAAGATGCAGAGAATAAAGGAGCCACTATGGATGAACAGAGACAGAATTCTCTGGCAGAGAATACGGAAAATGTAGAATCTGCTGAGAAAACAGAGGAAGCCGTCTCCACGAAAAAGAGGTGGAAATGGAATATTCCACTGCTGATATTAGAGTTTTTTGTTCTATTAATTGCTATTGGAGTCCTATATGTTATTACCACAACGACACGGGAAATAGAGCGTACAAATATTGATACGGACAAAATTGTTATCAATGACGAAGTAGTGGAAACGAAGACGGAGAAAAAGAAAGAGGAAGTCAAAGTATCGAAAGGCTGCCGGAATATTGCTCTTTTTGGTGTGGACGCCAGAGACGGCGACCTTGGTAAAGGTTCGCGCAGCGA
>CAMWMM010000153.1 GCA_947175285.1 uncultured Lachnospiraceae bacterium | reverse complement strand
AACACGAAAGTTTTATGATTCTTTACACTATTTAAGATTACTGAATAAAAACAAACCAATTCAGTACATATATATCCTTGAATATCCAAATGGAGATGCAACGACCAGAAAAAGGTTGCGAAATAGATTGAAAGTAGAACTGCCTTTTGTTCTTCAGGATAATATAGGAAATGGAAATAAACTGATAGAGCAGATAGATGTTCTTTCCATAGATGAATGGAACGCTGACAGTATTTATGGAAATTATCCGTTGAGACGAATATCAGGTGATTTACCGATATGAGGGCAAAGAATACCCCGAGGAGTTTCTATAATGAACAACACTACAAGGTGGATTGCTCTTTGAAGCGGATATAGATGGGGAGATTATCTCATCCGATGACTCGTGGCGTGTGATAAAAAATCCTGCATATTTGAAACCGGATGTATTTGATGTTCCCGCGAACTTCAGACTTTCGGAGTCGAATATTTATTTTGACGCGGCGCAGGATATTGGTAAATGGTATGATATAGACTACGACACTTCTTTATGGGATAAGGCCGATATCATATGCAACGCAAATGAGGGCGCGTACGGAATATTAAAAAATCGTATGATTCCGCAGTTTAAAGATTACGGATTAAAGGATTATGAAAACTCCAAAGATTTTGAGGGCTTTACAACAACAGAAGATACCACGCTTAAAATGAAACTTCCCTACAATGCGCAGGTTACGCCGTATTTGAAAATAAGTGCGGGTAAAGGAAAAAGGATATCGATAAAATCCGATACCTATGATGATTTGCTTTACGATACGAAAAGCGTTATGTCCGTGTATTATACAAAAGACGGAGAACAGGAGTATGAATGTCTCGGCTGGATAAACGGCGAGTACATGTATTATACAATTTCAAAAGGCGTTACCATACATAAACTGCAGTACCGCGAAACAGGCTATGACACGGTATTTGCAGGCAGCTTTGAATGTGATGACGATTTTTTAAACAAGCTTTGGCAAAAGTCACTTCGTACATTGTATATCACAATGCGAGACACTTTTATGGACTGTCCCGATAGGGAACGTGTGCAGTGGTGGGGTGATGTTAATGTGGAAATGCAGATGATGTTATATTGCCTCGATGAAAAAGCATTGCTCCTTTATAAAAAAGGGGCGGACTCCATGGCAGGCTGGGCGGAGGATACGGGACATATGTTGACAGTCGTTCCGTCGGGAACGGAACAATTTGAATTGCCCTTTCAGAACCTTGCGGGCATTTGGGGATTTTCGTATTATTATGAATATACCGGCGATGTGAGCGTAACCAGGCGCGTATACGATGTGGCAAAGAATTATGTCCTGTGTTATCATCTGAACGCAGATGGACTTGTGGAACATAGAGGCGGAAGCTGGGATTGGGCTGACTGGGGTGAAAATGCCGATATCGCACCTATGGAAAATGCATGGTACTATATGGCGCTTAATAGCTGTAAAAAAATGGCGAAAGTTCTGGGGCATCATGCCGACATTGCCATCTATGACGAGCGAATAGAGAGTATCAAAGAAAATTTTAACCGGGTATTTTTTTCTTACGGGAAATCGCGCCACAGCATTGACAACTGTTATTATCATACAACCGAAAACAAAAATCCTGACGACCGAGCAAACGCTCTTGCCGTGCTTTCGGGACTGGCGAATGAAAAGCAATATTCCGGTATATTAAAAGTTTTGCAGACAAGCGAAAATGCAAGTCCGTATATGGAAAAGTATGTGCTGGATGCGTTATGTGAAATGGGATATGTTGAGGAAGCTGTTCAGCGAATGAAAAAACGCTATCGGGAAATGGTTGACTATGATTATTCTACGCTGTGGGAATATTGGGATAAAGGCGGCACATTAAATCATGCATGGTCAGGCGGACCGCTTATTACAATGTCAAAATATATAGCGGGGATAAAGCCGTTGGATACTGCATATAAAACTTTTGAGATAAAACCACATATGGGAGATTTACATTTTATAAAATGCATCGTACCGTCTGTAAAAGGCGATATTGTTCTCGAAATCCGCAAAACAGAAGGACATATAAATATGAATGTCATAATACCTGTGCATACGCAGGCGGAAGTCTATCTGCCGCTTATAGACAATGAACCGCCGCAGAATGCAGAGTATGAATATACGCTGACAGATGGTTACGCGATGTTTGTTTTGAGTGAGGGGGAATATCATCTATAGATGATATTCCTTTGTTTCCCTTATAGGAAAGTCCGTCTTCAGATGGACATGGAATCAGAAGGGCGAACTTGTTCGCCTTTTTCTATGATGTCCTCTAAAGCAGAAATAATTTCCGAAAGAATTTGTGAAACAAGCTCCGGAGCCGTAAATAAATTTTGAAATAAACGGTCAAGATTTTCTTCAAAATTGGCAGGAAGAAATTCTGCCTGCTCTTTTGCATAAGAAACCATTCGCTTTTCTCCCGGATGGGTCAATTTATTCAATGCAAAAATAATATCAAAATACGATTCCAGAAAAGCTGCGGTTCTATGGTTTACACTTACCAAGTCTTTGCGGGCAATCGCCTTTTTAATCTGTAAATCATAGGAGGGAAGGTTTCCCTGCAGTAATCGCAGGTTCTGCCCGATAATATTTTCTCTTAACCCATCCGGATAAGGGACATGATATTGGCGCTGCAGCGCTGCAAATTTTCCGTTTTTATCATAAAGAATCCGGCTGTTTAGGAGATTGTGCCACATACAGGTTGTATATCCGTTATACGCGATATGCTTTTCAACAACCGAGTGGATTTCCTGTGAAAACGCTTCCAGATTCCTATATAAAATATCAATATCCACTCCATCTTTCAGCGTGCAGTCATCCTCAAGTTCCCAAAAAGAATTGCCGATTTCCATATACTGACAGTACCGTTCCAAAATCTGTTTTCTGATATCCGTTTCTGGGGGCTGGCTGCAGTAAATGTATAAGTCATAGTCGGATTTTTCATCATAATGCTCACCTGCTCTTGACCCGCCGAGGGCGATTGCTTCTACTTCCGGAAGCTGTGCAAATTCATTACATAATGATTCAAAAAACATAGAGGTTCTCCTTTTATTAGTAGTATAATGCTATCATACCTATACTTCTAAAAAATGTAAATCTGTTTTTCATAAAAGCGATATAGTTCCTCTTTGCTGCCGTTTCAATTTGCATAGGCAAACTCCTCCATAAATTTTTAATTCTATTTCTCCCGTTTCAAGTAAACTTTTAACCTGACTTCGAGACAATTCTAAAACCACAGCAATTTGTTTTTCCGGAGTGATTTTCAGTTGATAAGGATTTTTTATAGTTACTGCAATTTCATCTTCGGAATCAGTGTATTCTATGGTTTCGTGTCGTTTAACAAAGTCATAATTTAACCTGTCAAAATCAATGTCCGCTTTGTTTTTTCGGAATAGCTGTATATCTTTGCCGTACATTTCCGCAAGCTGTTCATCATTGTCCAAAAAAAGCTGATATTCTTCTTTAGGTATAGAAGAGACTTTCTTCCGCTCATAAATCGCAAGGTTGAGAGTATGCCTGCATTCTTCACATTGGTAAATCAGCCAGATATCCAGTTTATTGCCATTGGCATTAACACGAAATTTTTTTGTGTTTTTAAAATGTGTCTTCATGCCGCATTTGGGACAGCCTCGAATGACTAAAAAGGAATCTTTCAGGACAATTTCATATTCAATTTTCTTTAAATAGCTCATTTGCATCTCCTATATATTTCATGGTTTGATGCGCAGGCTATTACATTATTTGCTCATTTTATTTGCAATAGCCACGCTATGCAAAGTAATTGGGTGTAGTCATAAAATACATTTCTCCTTTCGTAATATATAAATCAGTCTTCTTTTCTGGATCGTTTTGTGAAAAAGTCAGACATTTCCTCCAATGGAGAATCTGCTGTGTCTTGAAGCCATTGTTTTAAGTCCTGTAAATATTTTCCTTTTGATTTCCTTATTAGTTCATATATATTACTCATTTCTTCTTTTTCGTCATATAAATCCTGATACATCTTCGTTTCAATTACAGAGAAACCTGCTCTTTCCAGAGTTTTGCAGGAGGCAATATTTTGAACATTAGCTGTAGCAACAAGTTTTTTCAGGTTATATTTTACAAACATATAATCTGTTAAACATTTCAGAGCTTCAGCAGCATATCCATTTCCTCGATAGTTTGCACCAATGAAATATGTAACGCCAACTTCCATAAAATCCTCATAATATGAACTTCCTACAGAACCAATTACCAAATGGCTTGTTTTATCCTCTATAGCAAAGGCAAGATATTTGTTATACGGATTATCCTCTGTTTCTAACTTAATTGCTTCACTGATAAATTCACCCATCCATTTATCACACTCACTGCAATCACCATAAATTTCTGTTAAACTACCGTCAGATGCCATCTCAATAAATGCCTTTTCGTCAGATGTGTGTATGCTTCTTATAATCAGTCTTTCGGTCTCTAAATACATATATTAAATGCCTCCTGCAATCACAAAAAAAGAGTTTTTCTTTGTGGTTAAGATAACATATTTTAATACAGCATTCCACCTCATACATTTTTATAAAAAAGAATGAGCCGACACTAAGTATCAGCTCATACTGTTATTCACCCATCTTTTTCAGAATACGCTGTATGCTCTTCTCCGAAAGATAATATTTGCAGGCTAATTCAGAAGTTTTGCTTCCGGCAAGATAATCCTTGTAAATTTGCTGGTTACGCGCCAAAAGTTCCTGCTTAATTTGCGTGCCTGCTCCCCATGCTTGTCTATGTGTTGACTTGCGCGGGATGTAAATATTTTCTCCATCGACATACTGCTGTATTAGCTCTATCACTTCAATGGGCAGAATTTCTTCCGCTCTTATATAGCCCATGTTTGCCTCCTAAACTAATTTTTTTAGGAATAGCAGTGGCTATAACACAATATTAACATAAGGATGGCTTGCAAAGCATGGCATCCGTTGTTTATGCAATAGCCAGTGCTATGCAAACATAACATATCTTCTCATATAGAATCTCCTTTCCGAATGTTTGTCTAATTTTTAACCGTAATCCAATATCTTTTTATCTTACAGTCATCAACATCTATTGTTTTCTCATAAACACCGCCATTAGCAAGTATTGTTTTTTCGCTGACCGTGTTTTCAATACCACATGTAATAAGAAGTTTAGGTATTCCTAATGCTTTCGCATTTAGTATATTCAAACGCAGCATTTCTTTGGCATATCCTTTACCCCGTTCGGAAGGACGTACCGAATATCCGCAGTGTCCTCCCCATGTTCCGAGAATGGGATGATTTATATGGTGACGCAAATCTATAATACCTATGACTTTGTTATCACTCTTACGAATGGCTAAATACATATGTGACGGAACCGTTGTTCCTACCTCATTGCATGTTTCTTCACTCTTTCTGAGTTCACATATTTTTATCCACTCTTCAGCTGACGTACTTTCATCTAATGATATACAACCGGCAAACCGGTCTTCACTTTCTGCATCACAGTCTAAAATTTCCTGACGAAATTCCCATATATCATCAGCATATTTCATTTCAGGTTCTATCAATTCTATTTGTTCCATTTCAGTACCTTTCAATACATCTACAGTCTTAATTTACTGCTGTCTTCGTCAGCACATTTTTCTTTTTCGTAATATAGCCTATTTCGTCCTTTTCAATTGTAATTACAAAAGGAAACTTATTATATTTTATGCACATATAAAAATCGTCTTCCGGAAAGATATCTTGTCCGGATTTATCAAAGAAATGTTCGCCGCCATTATTTTTTAAGCTGAAAACTTTCTTTTCAAGGTCTATAAATTCTCTGCCTTCCAAAATACTTTTAATGTACTCCGCACACAGTTCATCTTCTGGCGCCGGTCTTACACCAGCATTGCCCATACATACAAGAGAAACTGTTTGTGGTTGTCTGGCAATAATGTATTCAGCCACTGCCTTTGCGTTAACCAAACTTCCTGTGATTATTTCATCCGCATGGACGGCATTGATAATTCCTTGCGTTCCCGCACTGGTAGTATGTATAATGGTTTTTCCGGCTACGTCCTCCTTTAAAATAGATGAAGGCGAATTGCCGTAGTCAAAGCCGTCACATTTTTTACCGTGCCGCTCGCCAATAAGAATACTGTTTTGGATACGGCTTCTAAGAGAAAACGCTTCTTCTATCGTTCCCACAGGGCGTATCTGTTTCACATCCATATCATACAAATAACATTCCAGTGAAAACGCTCTAAAAACATCAATAATAACAGTTAAACCCTTCGCCTGTTTTGCCCCTTCAATTAAATGTAAAATATTGATATTATACATATACTTTTATCCTTTTTACAAATATCACCAGATGCCAGCTTTACAATCTTTCTCAATTTACATATGTCAAATCACTTTATCGTCCAATATCCATCATAAGCATATCCTGTCTTACCTATCAGCAAATGCTCAGACTTAGAAAATCCTGCTTTTTGAATTGCTTTCATTCTTTCGACTGCATAGATGGGAACTTTCGTAAGTATTCCGTCACATCCTAACATATCCGAGATGTGAGGTACTATAAGCGCTATAATGTCGTACAACATATTTTCTTTTTCATAGTCGCTTCTTACATCAACCCTTAAAATTCCCATATTGTTAAATGCATCTTCAGAAGCTCTTAAACAAAGTTCGATTGTTCCAATTACATTTGATGTTGATTTATCAATAATAGAAAGTCTGGCAAACCAACGGTTTTCATAGGACAATTTCCAAAAATCAAGAGCTTCTGCCATTCTTTCCTTTGTTGCATAGTAAAAATTATCTCCGTCACAATTATCACTATTAAAAAATGGCAGAGCATTTTTGTCGCTATAAACCTGTAATAAGTCATCACAATCTTCATTTTCTGTTAATCTTAATTTGAATGTTTCATTTTCCAGCACAGGGGATGTTTCATAAATATTCATGGTATACCTCCATAAACTTAAATTGTTATTGCAATGCTTTCCTTAAATCAGATACATATAATTCTTGCTGTTTTTTCAAAAAAGCTTTCACAAAGGGCTTCATAATCAGTTTCTTTGCGGTTACATCTTCCGTAAAATCAATTTCTGTCCGTCCGTCTTTTTCAGTAAAAATACCTGTCCAATGTCCTTTCATATTACTGTTTTCCATATCAAATTCCCAACGCTTAAACGGATCAGAAGCAGTAATTGTGAAAGTGGTAGCATATTCATTTTTGGCATATTCAATAAATTGCGTTTCGCTTATTATTTCAATTTTACTCAAATCGCTGCGCCATTGATATTTTTCCAGTGAAGTAACTATATTCCATACATCTCGTATATTGTTTTGTAATACAGCTTTTATATTTGAAACTGCCATAATTTTTCCTCCGGCAATTCGATTTAGTGAATTTCTTCATTGCCGATATTCATCATAGCATATTCGGTTTTGTCCATCAAGAAATGTTTGTATTATGGATACGGTTAAAATCGGATATTTCGCTCCACAAGCGAAAATATTCGTTTCTTTGTGCGAATACAAAAGCTCTGCTTTCTGATATAATAAACCTAAGTCTTGTAGGAGGTTTTATGTATGAGTAAAATATCTTTGCGCATTGCCGACTTGCGTAAGAAGAACAGGGTGACACAACAAGAACTGGCAGATAGAATTGGCGTATCATTTCAAACAATCAGTAAATGGGAAACGGGAATTAATATGCCGGATATTACTGTCCTTCCTTTGCTGGCAGAATATTTTTCGGTATCAACAGACCAGTTATTGGGATTAAAACCTCTTGATGGAGAAGCGTATATTCCGGAAAAAACCGCCACAAAAGATTTTTGGAATCGAAAACTGGAATACCTTTTGCGAACACGAAAAGGTTACTGGAACGATGACTATGCTCACTTTCTTGTTTCACAGGTTTGGAAGATTGATAAGCCGGTTTCCGTATTAGACTGCGGTTGCGGATATGGATTTTTAGGATTGCTATTGCTCCCTTATCTGCCAGAAGGAAGCACCTATACAGGAATTGATTTTGCAGAAGATTTGATTCAAAAAGGAAAAAGTCTTTTCGCACAACAAGGAACGGAAGCAACATTCATCTGTAAAAATATTTTTGAGTATTCAGCCGAAAACCAATATGATTTGGTAGTATGTCAGGCAGTTCTCAGACATTTGGACAATCCTGCTACTTTTATCCGGAAAATGATTTCCTTTGCAAAACCGGGGGGATATGTTATCTGTATTGATGCAAACAGAGAATTTGAATGTTGTGGACTTTATATTGATGGTATGGACTATCAGGAGCTATGCAGGCATGAAGGACTGGAAAAAAAGTGGCGGACTGAACTCACAATGCAGGGAAGAGATTATGCAGTTGCAATCAGAACTGCACATATGATGCAGAAGCTGGGACTCGTTGATGTTGATGTGAGAATGAACGATAAGGTAGCGTTTGTCACTACCCAATCTGCAAATTATGAGGAAACGAAAAGTGATTTTATCACATATAACGATTGGGCTTCCGGCATTGGTGAAGAAGAAAAAAACAAGCTGATTCTCCATTTGCTGACGCATGGCTTATCCCGAAAAGAAGCCGAAGATTATTGTAATCGAAATATTGAAATTGCGAATTTCTTTTTGGATAACCCTACTGCCGGGTACACATTTGTGAAAGGAAATATGATTACCTATGGAAAAAAAGCGAGTACTTCTACTTGATATGTATGGTGTGATTATAAAGGAAAGTAAAGGATATTTTATTCCATACACATTTGAACATTTTGATAAAAAGGAACACGACAGACTTACAAAGGCATTTCGGGAGGAATGTTTATTTACAAAAGCCGGAAACGGAGATCTGAGTTCTGACGAATTTCTCTCGATGTTAGGATATTCAAATCCAACTAAGACAATGCGGGATTATTTAAAAAATTATTTAACTTTCGATAAGGATTTTATATGGTTTGCTGAAAAAACTATAAGCTATACGATTTTGTCCTGCTTTCCAATGATGTGAAGGAATGGAGTCACTATTTATTTGAATTATATGGACTTCATCAATATTTTAAAGAATGCATTGTCAGCGGAGATATTCATATGCGCAAACCCGAAAGCCGGATTTTTACCTATACCATTGACCATTTACAATGCAATCCGCATGAGTGTATTTTTGTTGATAACAGCGTCAAAAATCTGGATGCCGCGCAGAAAATCGGAATAAATCCTGTGCTTTTTAACAGGGATAATGAAGTATATTCCGGCAATATAGTAAACAGTTTTGAGGAATTGGATAAAGTTCTTAAGTATCTTTGAATAATAATGGGGCTATTTTAAGTTTTCCCATAAAGAACCGGATAATATAATATCCCATATCTTATTTGACACAAGTGGTTTTAAGAAAAATGCAATCAAGAAAATGGTTATTAAAATAATAATGGGTTCACGTTTCGTAGAAATATTTTCATCATTTGTTGACATTTTAAACGGCAATTTGAATGAAAACATTTTTCCGCAATATCATCCTAAATATGTGCCTAATGTGTTGGTGATTAACTAATCAAAATCCGTGAGTCTGAAATTAAATATATGTAAAAGTTCAATGATGACGGATAGTAACAAACC
>CAMWMM010000152.1 GCA_947175285.1 uncultured Lachnospiraceae bacterium | reverse complement strand
CTCCCTGCAGTCCGATAATAAACAGTAAATCCAATATTCCCTTTAGAATAGACGATACCACCAAAAACTTAAGCGGTGTTTTGGAGTCGCCCAAAGCCGCATATACGCCGTTCAATGCATTATATACAAAAATCGGAACACATCCCAGAAAATAAAACCGCAGATAACTGACTCCCATAGCAAGAATTTCCTCCGGTGTATTCACAAACCGCAAAAGCGGTTCCGCCCCTATCCAGATGACAATCGTAGACACAAGGGCAACTCCTGCGGAAAAAATAGCGGAGGTTGTGGCACACTGCCATATTTTTCCTGTCTTTCCCGCCCCGAAATACTGCGCTATCACAATAGATGCGCCAAGCGCCAAACCTGTTGCAAGCTGCACAAATACCGCCGTAATACTGCTTGCACTCCCGACTGCCGCCAGCGCATCCGTTCCTAATTTTTTCCCTACGATTACAGTATCAATAACATTATAAAACTGTTGGAAAAGATTGGATAAAATCATAGGAACAGCAAAAAGGAGAATCGTGCTAAGCGGATTCCCCTCTGTCATCTTATGTGTTTTTGTTCCGGTTTTATTTGCTGTCATTTTACCGCCTCTTTTAATTTTTAAAACTGTGAATCGGTGCGGGAATTCTGCCGCCACGATTTACAAATGCATCGCAGGAAAAAGCATTAACGGGCATAATCGGCGCATAACCGAGCAGTCCGCCGAATTCTACGGTCTCTCCAACACCTTTGCCTATAACGGGAATCAAACGAACTGCTGTCGTCTTTTGATTCACCATGCCGATTGCCATCTCGTCCGCTATAATACCGGAAATTGTTGTAGCTTTTGTATCCCCCGGTATCGCAATCATATCAAGTCCGACCGAACATACACAGGTCATTGCCTCTAATTTCTCTAACGTCAGCGCCCCGGCGCTGACAGCATCTATCATTCCCTGGTCTTCACTGACCGGAATAAACGCTCCGCTTAATCCCCCTACGTAGGAAGATGCCATTACACCGCCCTTTTTGACCTGATCATTTAACAGTGCAAGCGCAGCCGTCGTTCCGGGCGCACCGGCGTACTCTAAACCAATTTCACACAAAATATCGGCAACACTGTCTCCGATTGCAGGAGTCGGCGCTAAAGATAAATCCACAATACCAAACGGAACCTGTAATCTTTTGGATGCTTCTTTCGCCACTAACTGTCCGACACGAGTTACTTTAAATGCCGTCTTTTTAATCGTTTCGCAAAGTGTCTCAAAATTTTCCCCTCTTACCGATGCAAGCGCTGTTTTTACAACGCCGGGACCGCTGACGCCCACATTAATAATTTTATCCGCCTCTGTCACACCATGGAACGCGCCCGCCATAAACGGATTATCGTCCGGTGCATTGCAAAAAACTACTAATTTGGCACATCCAAGGGAATCCTGCTCTTTCGTTTCCTCTGCCGTCTGCTTAATAATCTCTCCCATCAGCTTAACGGCATCCATATCTATTCCTGTCTTTGTGGATGCAACATTAACGGAACTGCAAACACGCTCCGTATCGGCAAGAGCCTGCGGAATAGAACGGATTAACAGTTCATCCGCTCTCGTCATTCCCTTTGATACCAGAGCAGAATACCCGCCGATAAAGTTTACTCCCACTTCATGCGCTACTTTATCCAGAGTATGCGCTATGGAAACAAAGTCCTCTTTCGTCCGGCAGGCTGCCCCGCCGATTAACGCAATCGGGGTAACGGCAATACGCTTATTAACAATCGGGATGCCATATTCGTTTGAGATCTGCTCGCCCGTTGCAACTAAACCTTTCGCCGCTTCATATATTTTCTGATAAATTTTTTCATTCAAAATTTTCAAATCCGAATCTATACAATCTAACAGACTAATACCGAGCGTAATCGTCCGCACATCCAGATTCTCTTTCTCAATCATTTCATTTGTTTCTGCTACTTCAAATATGTTAATCATACGAATACTATGCCTTTCCTTTCAGCCTGCTTTCTAAATTCTATGCATCTGGTTGAAGATTTCCTCTTTTTGGCATTTAATAATAACACCGATACTTTCTCCGAGCTTTGCCAGTTCATTCGCTACGACGCCAAATTCTTTCTCTATTTGATTCATATCCACAATCATCATCATATTAAAATAATCCTGAACGATAGTCTGCGAAATATCCAGAATATTAATCTGATTATCTGCAAGATATGTACAGACTTTTGCAATAATTCCTACCGTATCTTTTCCTACTACCGTAATAATTGTCTTCTTCATCTTTATAAGCTCCTTATATTTCAATCATCTGCGACACTTCGCTCCGTTTGGCGATATAAATAGGAAAATCATCCGCCTGATAAGGCGTATCGGACATCATAATTTCTACCTTCACCGTCTCGTAGGCAAGTTCCGGCAGGTTATTATCTTTACTCAAGTGTCCTAACATAACCGCCTGCATATTGTCATTAAGCAGCCTGCTTAACAGCTTACCCGATGCCTCGTTCGATAAATGTCCTTTATCGCTTAAAATACGCTGTTTTAAATAATACGGATAAGGTCCTGTCTGGAGCATACGCACATCATGATTCGCCTCCAGATAAAGCACATCCAAATCCTGTAAACATGCCACCGTATAATCATTATAACATCCTAAATCCGTAATAATTCCTATTTTCTTTTTATCATGACTGATTCTGTATGCCACCGGTTCTGCCGCATCATGAGAAGTCTGTATCGGATATAGCGTCATATCTTTTACCATACATTTTTCATCCGCATGAATATTATGAAAAAGGGACTCCTCTATTTTTCCTAAAGAAGATGTCTGTCTGATTGCCTGTATCGTACCCGGTGTTGCATAAATCGGAATCCCGTATTTTCTTGCCAAAACCCCCAGCCCGCTTATATGGTCCGCATGTTCATGGGTAATAAAAATGGCATCTATCTGTGTTAGTTGTAATCCCAGCGCCGCCGCTCCCTCTTCTATCCTTTTCCCGCTGATGCCCGCATCAATCAAAAGATGTGTTGCATCAGAACCTACATAGATACAGTTTCCGCTGCTTCCGCTGGCTATGCTGCATAGTCTCATAAGTATTTCAATCTTTCCAATATATTTTTATCACGTCGCCGCTGTGAATCGGCTCCATGTACTGAGCATTCCTGCCGTTTAATTCCGTAACAATGCCGCTTCCCTGCGGTTTGGACAAGTCAAAATCGATATAGTCGAATACATCAACAAAAATATAAGCTGGCTTTCCTTCCAGCCGGATTGCCTGTTCGTTAACCATGACCTGTATTGACATCGGAATACCGCTTGGAGCAGCCGACTGCTCCGCTCCCGCAGAATTATCTCCTGTTGCCGTATTGGCATTCGGCTCTGCTGCAGATGCTGTTTTCCCTGCTGAATTAGATTCTGTCTGATTTGACGTTTCCGCAGCTGCCGTCTCTCCTGCCTGATTGGGTGTTTCCGTGGTCTCTGCTCCCGCCGCAGCATCTGCTACACTCTCCGTCTGCTGCGCCGCGTCTGGCACAGTTGCTCCGCCAGCCAATGCAGCTGCTTCAAACGGATCGACCTCTTTGCGCGGTTCACTTTTTACATAACTGCCGTCGTCCTCCGGCAGATTTGCATAAGTATCCGCCGCACCGCTGCCGTAAATATCCCTGTCGGATAACTGCAGTTCCTCCATCGTCCAAACAACGGAAAAGTTCTCGTAAACTTTTGTATCCATATCCGAAAGTTTATTATTCACGTAAATGTTCAAGTCCTGATTGATGACAACATCCATAAACTCCGCTATCTGTTTGACAGTATAGTAGTCTAAAAATTCAATTTCATCATTTTCCTGAATGGTGTAATATCCTGACTGCAACTGCCCGTTTACCATAGCATATTTCGGCAGTTCAATTTTTGTCTCATTGACTTCAACCCGCATAATAGCGCCATATTCCGGAAGCTGATTGATATCAATCGACGCCGGTTCGCCCGCTGTGGATTCCGTAACGGTAATCTGGTCGTTCGCACGAATCTGCGTATAAATATCGGCTTCACTTCCATTCACCAGAATCACGGCCGCTTCTCCAAGCGCACCTCTTGCGATACGCGGCTTGCCTCCTACAAAATAATTAAGCGCCCTGCCCCGTCTCGGGAAGAGTCCGTCATTGGGGAACTCCGCCTGCATTGCGGCATCTACTACCGCCAGTTTGTTATTATCATAAAGTTTGATTCTCTGCTCATTAAAATAAACAAAAATGAAATTGTTACTCTGCTCATAAAATCCTAAACAAATACCAATCGGCGTTACCATCAAAGAATCTTTTCTGGCATCCTCTTCGTAAAAAGATATCTGCTGCATTACTTCCTCACCGCGTAATGCAACTCTCTCAAGCGGAATATCCAGTTCTGCGGCAAGACTTTCCGTATATCCTTCCAAAGTACCGCCGCCGCCGACTACAAATACGGCGCCGACTGCTTTAGAGCCGTTTAACTCTCTGATTTTATCGGCAACCTGCTTTGTCATATCTTTGATAACCGGCGCTGTCACTTCCCTGATTTTTTCTCTGGAGATAGTCTGTGTCAGACCTAAAATATCTTTATATTCAATAGAATCCTTTTCTCCCGATTCCCGCTTGATTTTCTCCGCCGTTTTAAAATCTACAAGACAATGCTTCGCAATCACTTCCGTTAAGGCGTCTCCCGCAATCGGAATCATACCATATGCTACGATACTGCCGTCATCTGTAATGGAAATATCCGATGTACCCGCACCAACGTCAACCAACGCAATATTTAACATACGATAAGTTTCCGGTATGGCTAACTGAATCGCCGCAATAGGCTCTAGCGTCAGATTTGCCACTTTTAAATCCGCCAGTCCAACCGCTTTATAGAGTCCGTCTACAACATCATCCGGCAAAAAGGTAGCGATAATATCCACGCCTATGGATTTTGCCTTATGTCCCTCAAGTGTACTGATTGCATAATGATTCAGATAATAGCGTACAACGGAATAACCGACACAGTAAAATTTTAAATCCGTCTCATCCGTTTTCAAAAATTCCTCGTAAGCTTTCTCAACCCCAAGAGAATCCAGTGCATAGATATCTTCCCCACTGATTTCCTTATCAGACGAAAATTCACATTCCGCATGCGTCGTCATAGTGCGCAGTACACGTCCTGCCGCTGCAATGCAGACATCCGTAAGCTTTCCTCCGATTTTTTCTTCCAGACGGTTTTTCACTTCATGAATGGTAGCGCCGACTTTATGAATATCATGAATCTGTCCGTCCAACATTGCACGTGTATCATGCTCTTTGATACATTGCGCCACTACATGAAAATGCTCTCCGGTTTTATATCCTACCGTTCCTACGATACTTCTTGTTCCGATATCCAGACCAAACACTAATTGACCCGGAATTTTCATCATCTCTGACACAGGTATTCCTCCAATTTCTTATCAATCTGTTTATATGCCTGTGTAAGGTCTTCATTATTTTCAATGACAACCTTACAGTGCTTCCTAAATTCTTCCTCCGGCAGTTGACCTTGTATGATTCGCTCTATTTTCTCATCGGAATAGGCGCGGGATTTTTTTAACCTCTCTCTTCGGATATCCGTCTGTGTGTGGATATACCAAAGCTCATCTAAAATCTCCTCATACCCGTCTTCTATTAACAGTGCCGCTTCAACAAATAAAAAATCAATTTTTCCCTCTTTCCTTTTCTCCTCAATTTCACGAAGAATATATTCCTTAACTTTTGGATGAATAATGCTGTTTACCTGATTTAAAACAGCCTTATCCCGGAAAATTTTATCTGCCATGCGGGATTTATGAATACTCCCGTCCGTATCCAAAATTTCTTCACCGAGAAGCTCTACCAATTCATCATACCCTTTTTCTCCCGGTTTTTCCACCTGATGCGCCGCTTCATCCGCCAAAATAATGTGGCAGTTATAATGTGCTTCGATATACGCCAGTAATTCTGTTTTTCCCGTTCCAACACCGCCGGTAATCCCAATTGTCTTCACTACTATACCTTTCTCTCAGCGTGTAAGTTTGCGACCGCAAACTTACGGTTGAAAATTTTAATTTTCAACCTATCATTTTGCCTCATACCAAGTCATTCCCGTATGCAAATCAATTTCCAATGCCACGGACAATTTTGCTGCGTTTTGCATCTCTTCCGTTAAAATCTGACGTACTATTTCCTCCTCCGGCGCATACGTTTCTATCAACAGTTCGTCATGCACCTGTAAAATCAAACGGGAGCGCAGTCCCTCCTTCTTCATTCTTGCCCATACATGAATCATCGCTATTTTAATAATATCCGCCGCACTGCCCTGTATCGGAGAATTCATGGCAACACGTTCTCCGAAAGACCGCTGCATGAAATTGCCGGAAGACAATTCCGGAACCGGTCTTTTTCTGCCGAACATCGTTGTGACATAACCGCATTCCTTGGCATCTGCAACAAGTTTATCCAAAAAGCCCTTAATACCCGGATACGTTGCAAAATACTGCTCTATATATTCCGCCGCTTCCTTTTTGGAGATACTCAAGTCCTGGCTCAATCCAAAAGAACTGATACCGTATACAATACCAAAATTAACCGCTTTAGCATTTCTTCTTTGTAAATCCGTTACTTCCTCAAACGGTGTGTGAAATACTTTAGATGCCGTAATCCTGTGGATATCCTGCTCCATCTGGTAAGCTTCTATCAACTGTTTATCATCCGACATATGCGCCAGAATCCGAAGTTCAATCTGCGAATAATCGGCATCCATGAACTGATACCCATCCGCCGGAACAAACACTTTCCTGATTTTTCTGCCAAGTTCCATCCGTATCGGTATATTTTGCAGATTCGGCTCCGTGGAACTGATTCTTCCTGTCGCAGTAATCGTCTGATTGAATGTGGAGTGAATCCGGTTTCCCTCATCAATATATGCGGCAAGTCCCTCTGCATAAGTTGACTTTAACTTCGCCAATCCACGGTATTCCAGAATATCCGAAACAACAGGATACTCCATTGCCAGTTTTTCCAAAATATCCGCTGCTGTGGAATATCCGGTCTTTGTCTTTTTTCCTCCGGGAATACCCATTTTCTCAAAAAGGACTTCTCCTAACTGCTTGGGTGAATTGATATTAAACTGCATCCCCGCCTGCTCATATATAGCAAGTTCCAGTTCTGCAATCCGGCCTGTCAAAGCTTCTCCGTATGCCTTCAGTTCATCCGGACGAACCATAATACCGGACTTCTCCATCTCATACAATACCCTTGTCAAAGGCATCTCAATATCATACAACAGAGAAAGCATTCCCTCTTTCTCAAGTTTCGTCCGCAGCACCTGTGCCGACATCAGACAGACATATGCCTGAAAACAGGCAAAATCTTGGAATTCCTCTGGTTTTGTCTCCATTGTCCGGATATAGTCATCTTTCCCGCATACCTGTTTCACATCCGGAATCATCAGCCCCAAATGCTCTCCTGCAATGGTTTCCGTATCATAATCGTTTTTTAACGGATTCAGCAGATATGCTGCAAGGAGAATATCAAAATATTTTCTCTCCCGGTATACCGCAAGAACATCCTCTCCGGATGCCGTCTCATCTGCACCTGACGTCATCGGCTCTATCATATCATAAAGCCGCTTACTGTCAAAAACGTTTAGTTTACATAACTCTACATTTCTTAATTGCACAAGTTTATCTGCCAAATATGATTTGGTTATAAGCCCCTGACAGGGAATGAAGTAAACTTCCTTTTCCGAAAGTGCAACGGCTATGCCTGCGCATGTATCATCTTCTTTTCCATCCTGCATAATGGAAAGTCCGATTTCAAAACCGCGCTCCGCTTTTGTAAATACCTCTTCCACTTTTGCAAGCTCTGTCAATGTTTGAAAATATTCCGTCTGGGAATTGGTAACAATCGCATCTTTTTCAAAACGGGATAACAGATTTTTAAATTCCAGTTGTTTACATAATATATATGCTTCTTCCGTATAAAAGTTCCCTGTTCTTGCTTTTTCTTTAGAAGAATCCTCAAACGAAAAATCAATATCACCGTTTACATTAATAGTCGCCAGCACTTTGCTTAAATCCGCAAGTTCTTTGTTGTTCATCAAAGATTCTTTAATAGCTTTTTTGGTAATATTATCCAGATTTTCATAAATATTTTCCAGGGAACCGAACTGTACCATCAGCTCCGTTGCCGTTTTTTCGCCCACCTTGGGAACTCCCGGAATGTTATCCGCCGTATCGCCCATTAAAGCCTTTAAATCAATAAATTGAAGCGGTGTTACCTGATACTTTTCTTTTACGTCTGCAGCATAATAATCCTCTATCTCCGTTTTTCCGCCTTTTGTCTTAGGAATACGTATTTTGATATGGTCTGAGGCAATCTGTAAAAGATCCCTGTCTCCGGACACCAGCGCAACCTCTATTCCGGCGCGTTCCGCACGTTTTGCCAAAGTACCCATGATATCATCGGCCTCTAGTCCTGCTTTTTCCATAATGCAGATTCCCATTGCCTTCAGCATTTCTTTCATCAACGGAACCTGTTCGCGCAGTTCCTCCGGCATCGGCTTTCTCGTTCCTTTATACTCTTTATAAATTTCATGCCGGAATGTCGGTGCATGCACATCAAAAGCCACAATTAGAAAATCAGGTTTTTCTTCCTCTAAAATCTTAAACATTATATTTAAAAATCCGTAGACGGCATTCGTATGAACGCCTTTACTGTTGCTTAAATCAGGCAATCCGTAAAAGGCTCTGTTTAAAATGCTATGACCGTCTATTAAAACCAGTTTCTGACTCATCAACTTCATCCTTTCCATGCTGCCTTATGTTAAACGAAACGCAATGATAAGTGCAATTAGGATTGCAACTCCGACAGCAACTTCCAAACACAACAATGTATATTGCAGAGCGTGGCGCACTTTCACCTGATGCCTTGCATCCTCCAATCTCATGAGCAAAGCATGCTGCAAATTAAAATTATTACCTGCTTCCAGACGCTCCAGTCCCTCCGAAACCAGAAACTGTATGGAGAGTTCCTCATTGCATTCCGGACAGTTTTCTATATGCTCAATAAACTCTTCCATCGCCTTACTGTCTAACTCATCCTGTAAAAACGCCGGAATCAATTTTTCTTCTTCTTTGCAGTCCATATTTCTATAGCCATGCCCCTTTCCAGTCTCCGACATTCATCTGACTTCTCACACTAGCATACAGTTCTTATTATATACCATAACAATATCCTTTGCAAAGTACCGGAAAAAGAAAAAATGGCATTTCCCGAAGAAAATGCCATTTCATTAATCGCTTTGAAGTTTTATTGTGCCGGCTGCGGTTGTGTTTCCGCCGGTGTCTCCACAGGTACAGGGGTAATAACACCCTGTGCATCCGCCTGATACAGTACGTTGTTTAAATTAAGCTGCGGATTATTTACTATCAACGCACCTGTCTCATCATAATAATACTGTTTTCCGTCCGCTTTAGTTACAATGCCTGTCTGCATCACGCCGGTGTCAGCAAAATAGTATTTTTTACCCTCTATTTCCACATCTCCGACAAGCATATGTCCGTCATTGGTAGAGAAATAATATTTGCCGCTTGTATCCGAAAACCAGCCATGCTGCATCGCTCCGGTATCAGG
>CAMWMM010000151.1 GCA_947175285.1 uncultured Lachnospiraceae bacterium | reverse complement strand
CTGCTGCCCGGAATGTAAAATCTGCCGCTTACCTCATTCCTTACGAAAAAATTCTTCAATTACGGAAGAAGAGGCGATATTACGTTCAAAAGTAATTCTTACATTTCCGTTTGGATAAACATAAGGGGTTCTTTCATAACTTACAATCACCTTCGGCTCCATTTTTCTGCTCATTTTCAGAACCAGAAGTTTCCTTGCCAGCGGCGGAAGTACAGCCGGGTCTCCGGCATTTCTGTTCCATACGAGCCAGTCATATTGTTCCTGTGTCAGAAGGCAGGTCTGCTTATTTACCTTATCGTTTTCCTTGCGTTTGCATTCCAGACTAATCCTGCTTATGTCATGATTATAAATTCGTATACGGTATTTTTCTCTTGGAGCCGTTCCGTCTTCATTCTCTGCCAGACAACCGTCGTCCATATCGTCGAAATATAAACTTTTTATCAGATATCTGCCGTAATCGCCGGCATGAATGTCTTTGGACATGATTCCTTTCAATCGTACATCCAGCATGATAAGCTGAGCATCCGTACACAGATATTTGAATTCATGCCGGTATTTTAAAGCCTCGCCAGGGTCGTTCTTTTTCACCTTAATGTCCATACTCCTTTTTTGCCAGATTATTGTTTGGGTTTACTGCCATACGGCATATACGGTCATTTCCTCCGTAACTGGCGTCTGTGTCGTCAAAAACTCTTCGGATTCCTCAATTTTCCAGCCAAGAAATTGTAAACCGTCCCCTTCTACGGCCGGAAGCTGCTCAATACATTCACCGGAGATAACGCCGACACAACGATTCCCGCTGCCTTCGGCATCTTTAAAATGTACCATACAAATCGGTGCATTCTCAATCCACACCTCATCTAAAAATGCCTTTCGCTCCCGAATGAACTGTTTAATCGCCTGTACATGTTGTATATAGTTGTCCGTTTGAAAAGGAATATTCAGATTTTCATCCAACGTCCTGTATACATGCCCGAAACGCGCTTGGTCAAGTATTGCAGAGGCTTCTATCTGCGCCAGATATTCATCAGCTTTAATTTCTGACATTTCTGTCAGGTAATCTGAAAACTTCTCCCGGTATTCCTTTTTGACCATTTCTACAAAATCCTCATGCTGATACAGGTAATAGAACCAACTCGTATAATCTGCATGCAGCGTAAGAAAAGCAAGGTCACGCGTGTTCTTATTATAGCCGCTGGCATTGCCATAACCCTTATCGTAATCCCATACCGGCCCGCCATATACTTTTGTACTGATTTCGTCCTGCGGTTTATAGAAGTAAGAGCTGGTACTGCCACCACCGTTATTGCGCGTGATTTCTTCAACTAAATATTTGTCAGCCCACGATTCCAAATCAATATATTCCGTATAATATTTACCGGTCGTGGGATTACAGCCGTCCTCTGCCATAATGGCGTCTTCAATTTCCTGCATGAGTCCGCTGATATAGAGAAGCTCCGCTTCTGAAGCATGAACCGGATTTTTCAATGTAAAATGTTCGTCCGTATCGGTTATAAACCCGCTTGTCACTTCGCCGTATTTTTCACCATAGTCATGTTCAATCAGATAGCCGCCCGTGATATCCTCCGGATTACGTGCAAGCCGGGTTCCCTTGCTTTTTCCGTTTTCCATAACAAAAGTATCGGCATAATCCAGGGCATCTCCGTTCAAAGCCCGGTTCTGCATTTCCAAATCCGCAATCTCCAGCCGGTTTTCTCCGATTTCTGCTTTTTCACATAATTGATACATTCCGGCATAGACACCGTTAAAATATACGTCAATATATTCTGATTTCGGACTTCCCGGCATTCCTGCCTGCAAAGCCATCTCGTATGTCAGTTTATTTCTGATATAGGCGGGGTCATAGACATTGCAAAGCAATATCCATGTATCTGATTCGCCCATTCCCATGAAATCTACGGGCGCGCTCAAGTTAAGCTGATACGACTTTTTTTCATAGGTGAAAGTTTGATTGCCCCTTCCCGAAATACTCCTTAATTCATCCGCACAAACAAATTCTCCCTGTGCGTCCAGAAATTCTATGGATCCCTTTTCTTTATAGGTTTTGTCAGCATCAAGCCTGTCCATACCGCCGGTCTGAGTCGTTACATACATTACCGGCAGACCGCCCGATTTTAGAAAAGTAACCTCCCTGCTTCCGATTTCCGTCCCGGAAACGTTATAGAAATACATCCGGTAAGGGATTCCCGGTTCAAAACAGCAGGAGACATGCTCTCCGGCAACAACCGTTATTGTTTTTTCTCCGCCCGTAAAATCCACCCGGTCTGCAGTCACCTCTACATCAAGCTCCATATCCGCGTAGGAAGGAAGGAAAACATAACTCATGCTTTCCGGGTCGTCAGGATTTTCATTATAACACTTGATTTGTCTGTTTCCCGTATATGTAAAGGTAACGCTCATATCAATTTTATTTTTTCTAACCAAGTCATACAACTTCATATTTGTGAACAGTTTGGGAAGAAAAAAGATGGGAATTGCGGCTGTTAAAACAACGAACAGCCATCTCATTTTCTTTAATTTTCCGTTTTCGATAATCATATCCATAAACGCTTTCGTTATATCATTATAATATAAACTGCGACATCACATAGTTGCTGATGTCAATTCCATAGGATGTCAGACAGATAGAATCATTTACAAAAATAAGCCCCTCACGCTCAAGTTTATCCAGAACATCTCCGTAAATACTATCTACTGAAACACCGAACTTTTGATAAAAAGCGCTTTTTTCCACACCTTTTATCAGCCGCAGGCCTAAAAACATAAACTCTTCCATCTGTTCTTCCCTGGTTAAATATTGCATGTTATCATTACTGTTTTCTGAAAGATTTTCCACAGCAAAAGCATACTCCGGATATGTCCGCTCATTATTCCAGCGTACGTCATTTACCATAGAAGCTGCTCCCAAACCAAAACCAACATAATCTCCCCTTAACCAGTAAACTTTATTATGGATGCACTCATATCCCTCTTTTGCATAATTGGATATTTCATAACGCTTGTAACCAAAAGAGGCAAGAAACTCTCCTGTCATCTGATACAGCTCTCTGTCCTCATCTTCCGTTAGAAACGGAAGTTCCTCTTTATGCTCATAAAACCACGTGCCCTCTTCCAAAATCATACTGTATGCGGAAATATGCTCCGGTTCCAGCCTAAGAACTCTCTCAAGTGTTTGTCTGTAGGAGCCATAAGTCTGTCCCGGTATCGCCGACATCAAATCAATATTGATATTGTCAAAGCCTTCCTTCCTCGCCATTTCATAAGTATTACAAAATGCAGCATAATCATGGATTCTGCCGAGCATCTTCAGTTCTTTGTCGTCAGTACTCTGTAAGCCGATGCTCAAACGGTTGATACCTGCCCGTCGGTATCCGTGAAGTTTCTCTGCCGTAACACTTCCCGGGTTCACTTCTATTGTAATTTCAGGCTCTTTTACAAAAGTATAATCCTGTTTTAATTTACTTATCAATCTTTCAATTGCATTTAATTTCAAGATGGACGGAGTACCTCCGCCGATAAAAACAGAAATAACCTGATGTTCTTTATAAGAAAACGAGCGTTTTTCTATTTCCGACAGTAAAAGCCGGATATATGCTTCTTTTTCCTCTTCTGATGCCGGAAAAGATAAAAAATCACAATAACGGCACTTTCTTTCACAGAAAGGAATATGAAGATAAAGGCTCAAGTCACGCATAGACGTTCTCTCCCGTCTTATTTATCATCTAATTTCAGTACACTCATGAATGCGCTCTGCGGTATCTCTACACTGCCAACCTGACGCATTCTTTTCTTTCCCTCTTTCTGCTTTTCGAGCAGCTTCTTTTTACGTGTAATATCACCGCCATAGCATTTGGCAAGAACATCCTTGCGCATTGCCTTTACGGTCTCTCTTGCGATAATCTTACCGCCTACTGCCGCCTGAATCGGGATTTCAAACAAATGTCTCGGAATCTCATCTTTCAGTTTCTCGCACATTTTCCTGCCTCTCTCATAGGCGCTGTCTGCATGGACAATGAAAGAAAGGGCATCCACTTCCTCGTGATTAATCAAAATATCAAGTTTTACCAGCTTAGACTCCTCATAGCCTTTTATCTCGTAGTCAAAAGAAGCATAACCTCTGGAACGGGATTTTAGGGCATCAAAAAAGTCATAAATAATTTCATTTAAAGGTAAATCGTATTTTAACAATGCTCTGGAAGCCTCAATATACTCCGTGCTGATATAACGGCCTCTTCTTTCCTGACACAACTGCATAATGGAACCGATGAATTCCGAAGTCACCATGATTTCCGCACTGACAACCGGCTCCTCCATATAGTCAATCTCCGACGGATCAGGCAGATTGGAGGGATTTGTCAGTTCTATCATTTCCCCGTTTGTCTTATGCACACGGTAAATAACACCCGGCGCCGTCGTTACTAAATCCAGATTATATTCCCGCTCTAACCTTTCCTGTATGATTTCCAGATGCAAAAGCCCCAGGAAACCACAGCGGAAACCAAATCCAAGCGCAATAGATGTCTCCGGCTCATAATTTAGAGACGCATCATTTAATTTCAACTTTTCCAGTGCATCCCGCAAGTCAGGATATTTCGCGCCGTCTGCCGGATACATACCGCAATATACCATGGAATTTACTTTTTTATAGCCCGGTAAAGGTTCTGCACACGGATTGCTAACATCTGTTATTGTATCTCCTACCGCCGTATCTTTTACATTTTTAATAGAAGCAGTCAAATATCCTACCATACCGGCGGAGAGTTCCTCACAAGGAATAAACTGTCCTGCACCAAAATAGCCGACTTCTACAACTTCCGCACTTGCTCCCGTCGCCATCATCTTAATATTAGTGCCTTTACGTACGCTTCCCTCCATAATACGGCAGAATACAATAACACCCTTATAGGAATCATAAAGGGAATCAAAGATAAGCGCAGCTAAAGGGTTGTCCGGACTTCCTCCGGGCGCGGGAATCTTCTCAACAATGGCTTCTAATACCTCTTCAATGCCGATTCCGTTCTTTGCGGAAATAAGAGGGGCATCCTGTGCCTCAATTCCGATGACATCTTCTATTTCATTCTTGACGCGGTCGGGTTCCGCACTGGGCAGGTCTATTTTGTTAATTACCGGAAAAACATCCAAATCATGATCGAGTGCAAGATAGACGTTTGCCAGTGTCTGTGCTTCTATACCCTGCGCTGCGTCTACGACAAGAATCGCACCGTCACATGCCGCAAGACTTCTGCTGACTTCATAATTAAAATCTACATGTCCCGGCGTATCAATCAGGTTAAAAATATATTCTTGTCCGTCTTTTGCCTGATAAATAATGCGGACAGTCTGCGCTTTGATGGTAATACCGCGTTCGCGCTCCAACTCCATGTTATCAAGCACCTGCGCCTGCATTTCCCTGCTTGTTAAAAGACCGGTTTTTTCAATGATACGGTCTGCCAGCGTTGATTTTCCGTGATCGATATGTGCTACAATACAGAAATTTCTGATTTTGCTCTGATCTATTGCCGCCATATAAATACCTATGCCTTTCTCTCTAATTAATACATTGTATCCTGTGCCTGCTGATATTTCAGTGCCAGAAAAGCGTTGTGGTCATTATGATATAAATTCTTTAATTCATCCGAATAGCCGACTACCATATGAGGGAAGTTATTTGCATAATAATCCAGAATCTGTTCGCTGAGTTTCTTTTTCACCGCGATATCGGCAATCTGGTTTGTTCCATTCGCCGCAAAAATCAAAATGTTATAGCTGCTTCCTGTATAGATGCCGTTTCTGTAGTGCTTCGTACGGTACAGATATGCCCACGCCATATTTTTGTTCAGGTACACCCGCGGCGAAGTGGATACGGCATTATAAGTGAGAAGACGCCCAATCCTGATCTCTTTGCTGATTACATTTGCACTCTGATAATCCGAAATAATCTGCCCCTCTGACAGTCCTGACTGTTCAAAGTCTTTCTTAATGTCTTTTAAGTAACCGCCGAGACAAGCATTAATCAAAAGGAATACCGCTGCTACAATGAGAACCAGACTGATTGCAGTCATCACATAAAGTCGTGCCGGAGTGACGTCGTTTGCAAATTTGCCGTCCTCCAGAACATAATTTACCGCATACTCTGCCATATCCTCATCGCTGTATTCATTCCTGCGGAACCATTCTCTAAAATAATATAATTCATCGCTATCCATGAAGCGCACATTTCCTTTCACGGAAACGGTCCTGTCCAATAATCCCCCATTTCCAAGAAGGACTTCCCATGTGTCATCACAGATACTATCCATAAATGGAATCTTGCTTTCCCCTACACATACTGCCATAAATCCTTCTTCCCTGTAAGGAATGACATAATAATCATAAGTTTTGCCGTCCATTGTATATTCCGCAAAACCGTCATATACGACATTGATTTCGCTGCTTGCTATCGTGTTTTGCAGTTCCGATTTTGGAATATCATCCAGATTCTTCCCCCCTGTCAGGTAAGTAAATAACTGTAACGAGGCCGTGCCGTTAATGATAAACATAACAATTGCGGCTATCAGCAAGATAACCGAAATCGGCATGACATTCCCGATTGACCTTTTTTTCATCTCTTTTAATAGTTCTTCCATCACTTATCGCCCTCTCATTCGTATATAGTTGTGATAGATTCTATTTTATAAGAGATGCGGGGCTATGTCCAATGTTTTTTTGATTGTCTTATTAATCCACATCCGGCTCCTCACCCGCCAATACCAGATGAATCACATGGGCAAGCGGCTCAACGGCATTCATAATTTCTTCTACCGTATTGTTCTGTGCGCCCAATTCAATCAGCAGAGATTTCGGGCGAAGATGCATATTGTAACGGTAAGCTTTTAAATAAATTCTTCTTGTAATGCCCGGATAATATTCGTTGGCTGCTGTCTGCATCTGAAAGGAAAAAGCCAGATTATCATCCAGATACGGATTCTCCAGCGATTCAATAGCGCCCCTTTTGGCAGTTCTGCAAAGTCCGTTAAAGAACATAAACTGTGCTGTCGGTCTGCCCTGCATATCAACAACAAGTCTCCTGTCTGCCGGCATCTCGTCTCTATGTAAGTCAATCACCACTTCAATGGAGGGATTCCTTGCGAGCAGTTCTTCGATATCAGGAAGCGCATTGGCATATGCGTCATCCCTTGCTTCTTTATCATAGCTTTTCGTATGGTGTATAACATGATAACCATATTTATCATGCAGTATCTGCGCCAGCTTCTCTCCGGCGCCGACAATCGTTGTACTCTCATCATCTGATACCGAATCGGCAAACCCCTCCTGCGAATGGGTATGGTATATCAAAATCTGCGGTTCGCCGTCTCCGCTCTGCATTGACATATCTTTCGACAGAAGTTTTTCGGTATTTAAAAGTTCCGCTCCTGCCGTTGTTGTAGAATCTATCGCATAAAAAGCTTTTACCAAGTCTTCATAATTTTGCAGTTCGTCCCACTGATAGCGGTAAGCAGGTTCCTCCACTTCATGAAAAATATTTTCCTTATCAGCCTCCGCTGCTTCCTCGTATTGCCCTGCTGCCTGATTTTCCGTAATGAAACCGTTCTCTGCTAAAAAAGCCTCTTCCAGACTCTTATCCAAATGAATGGCATCCTCTCCATATTCTAAGGAAGCTTCATCTATCCCTTTTCTATCCTCGTCTGACCCTTCCAATATAAGCAGTTCCTCATAGCTGCTCTCCTGTAATGCCTCCAACGGATATCCTTGCGGCTGCTCCATGCTATAGAGCAGCACCGGAAAATTTTCCAGCACAAGGCGTTCTAACGGATTGTAATCATTTTGCTGTGTTTCTTTCTGCCATACATTCATTCCCGGCATCCAAATATTACTAACCGAGTGCTCAAACCATTTCTGCGGGCTGCTATCCGAATACTCCCGTGACTCCATATCCCGGTATAGTTCTCCAAACAGGGCACATCCTGCCGCAAGGCATACAATAAAAAGCGCAATGCGCAGAATACCTCGTCCGATATGAATCTCATTATTCCACCCGATAGACAGCCGCCTTTTTTTCATGTACACGTTTCATCCAATCCGGGGCATAACTTTTCGGACCTTTTTCACTGGTATGCCCCACTGTCTATTATATGCAGCACATAGTGTTTCTCATGATACGGAGATATCCAATGCCTTGTTCAGCGCATCACAGAGAATATGGCTAATCTGCTGCACCTGAAAATCCACATCTTTGCTTGTCACATACATATTGTTAAGTTCCGAGAGCGCACTCGGATATTCTCCAATGGCATCCCCTACAATTGTTGCCGCATCTACAACAGTAGGCACGCCGATGGCAAGAACCGGTACTTCCAAACTTTCTTCCGTCAGTGCATTCCGATGGTTTCCCACCCCCGAGCCGGGATGAATGCCGGTATTGGTAATCTGTATAGTACGATTCAATCGCTTGGTAGATCTCGCTGCCAGCGCATCTATTACGATAACCTGGTCCGGAGATGTTTGTTCAATAACACCCTTTATTATTTCCGCAGATTCCATTCCTGTTTTCGCCATAACGCCCGGAACAAGACTGCTTACCATGTGCATTTTAGAGCAGTTATAAGCCACTTTTCCGTATTCCATTACAATATGACGGTTAATAAAAAGATTATCGACCACATTAGGTCCAAGGGAGTCTGCCGTAACGTCACGATTGCCGAGTCCGACCACCAGAATTGATTTTTCCTTTTCCGGCTCCGGAAGAAGTTTTCTGATTTCTTCTGCCAGGATATCGGATATTTCCTGATGATAATCATCTTCGGGTTCAATCATGCCCGGCGCCTCTAATGTCACATAAGTTCCCATCGGCTTTCCCATAGCGCGCGCGCCGTTTTTTGTTTCAATGATAACTTTCGTAATATGCACGTCGCTGTCCTTGTCATAATCTTCTTCTACTTTTATTCCATGAACTTCGTTTACTTTCCCGTCAATACTTTCTCTGGCTTCTAATGCCAAGTCTGTTCTGACCTGAAACCAACTCATACCCTCATGTCCTCGTTTCTTCTTTCCTTTTTCTTAGTTTTATTATATGCAGATGGCGATTGTCCTGCATGAGGTTAGTTTTCTCAAAAATATCTAATTTATGTATTGACAGAAATTAACACTTATTCTACAATAATAGCTGTGTGTTTCCATTAAAACGTCCGTGTCCGAATTAATGAGACACTTTCCTTAAAAATTTTAATAACAGGTAGGAGGTGTGCATCTTGGCTAATATTAAATCTGCAAAGAAAAGAATTTTGGTAAACAGAACGAAAGCCGAAAGAAATAAAGCTATTAAGTCCGGCGTTAAGACTTCTGTTAAAAAAGTAAATGCTGCTATTGCCGCTAATGACAAAGAAGCTGCGAAAGCTGCATTGACTGCTGCTACGGCTACTATTAATAAAGCGGCTACAAAAGGCGTATTCCATAAGAATACGGCATCCAGAAAAGTATCCCGCTTGGCATTAGCTGTAAATAAGATGGCATAATAATAACCCGTACGATTGTACGGGTTATTTTTTATCTTATAGGAAATTACGCCGGCACTCGATTTTTTATCTGCTATGACCGCCACCGCCGTGACTGCCGCCTCCTCCTCCGCCGCTGCGACTACC
>CAMWMM010000150.1 GCA_947175285.1 uncultured Lachnospiraceae bacterium | reverse complement strand
TAAAGGTTTCGCCTTAAGGCGAGGGTTTTAACCCCATTATACAGACAATAAAAAATAAATTCCTCTATGATAATCTTGCCCACTAACAGTTAATACATCGCAAAACTTGTATGCTCCATTTTCACTAAGCAAGGCTCCTATAATATCCACTATTTTTCCCAGAACCTTAATTCCAGGTTTCAGCTCTTGAAACAATTCTCTTAATTTAACTCGTTGTGCTAGTTAATATAGAAAAACTTCAACAAAATATGCTATCCTAATTATATACCAATACAATAATGAAAGGAGGCATGTTTATGTTGAAGTTTCAAGATGATTATACCACCCTTATCGTAACTTTTGAAGATTTTATTTTACTTGTTTATACAATAATTGATGATTTATATCAGCAGTTTGTCCCCCCGCCCGTTTCGCAAAGGCGTAACGTCACCACTGCGAAAATGTCTGATTCTGAGATTATCACTTTGAGCATCTGTAGTGAACTCATTGGCATCCATTCCGAAAATGCATGGTATTCCTTTGTAAAGCGTAATTATCGGCATCTTTTCCCAAATTTGTGCTGCAGGACCCGTTTTAATCGGACCAGAAGGAACCTTTTACAGACCACTGAACTGCTCCGACAAAAGCTGTCCCTTGTTTTTCCCATTCCTGACAGCCGCTATTTTGTGATTGACAGCTTCCCTCTTCCTATCTGTAAGTTTGGGCGTGCACGCTACTGCCATTCTTTCAGTGAAGACGGAGCAAACTATGGAAGATGTCCTTCCAAAAAAGAGACTTACTTTGGATTCAAGGTTCATGCGCTGATCACACTGGAGGGATATATTATGGCATTTGAGATCACACCTGCATCTGTGGATGACAGGAAAGGTCTGCGTGATTTTGCGGAAAACTGTCTGGGACTGGTGGTACTTGGAGACAAGGGCTATACTGGGGAGACACTTTTTGAGGATATGCGTGCAAAAGGCATATGTCTTATGTCATTAAAACCGTCCAATTACAAAACAAACTGGCCAAGGAAGATCAGACAGCTGATTTTCCGCTTCCGGCGGAGGGTGGAGACAGTATTTTCCCAACTCAGCGAACAGATGGATGCAGAAAAAGTTCTTGCCAAAAGTTTTCGGGGATTATGCACCCGGTTACAGAACAAAATATTGGGACATAATCTATGCATGGCATTTAACAGCATTTTTTCAGAAACATGTGATATAGGAAAAATTAAACACCTGGTTTTCTAAACATGCAGTATTGGAAAAATCAAATCCCCGATCTTCTAAAAAATAACCATTTGAAATTTAATGGGGACTTTTTGGGCATTTTTAGTCTTTTAAAAGCTAACCTGAATCCGTGAACCTATTGGGTGAATAGGAGCTTGAAACTATTGAAAACATTGGCTTAACAAGCACTTTAGTATATTAAAATGCTTTCACCAATTGGTGAATGGACTTTAACTGAATAAAGCGCATTCAAATCCAGTAACCAAGCGGTCTGCAGGCTTTCATTCACCCATTTGGTTCACGGATTAAGGGCTAATATTAAACTAGCACAACGAGTTAATTTATGATGAACTATGGCAGCAACATGCCTATGTTGCTGTAGCCCATTCTATGCAAATAGCAATTTGCCATTTTCTTAAAAACGAAGTAGTTTTCAAGAATCCCGACCCCTTTAATAATCATCACAAAACTTTATCTACACATCTGCGCTTTTTTAATATAATTTTTAGTAAGGTTCAATCTCTATTTTTCCCTTTACTTTGACCCTATATATATCCTTATCACTTTCCAAAATACAAGGTTCTTTTGTAGTCACAATCTTATACGTTTCCCCTGACTCTACATCTCTATTTGTATTAAAACATTGTGCAATGCCCTGGTACTTAAAATCACGTTCCCTTAATATTTCTATACCTGGAATCACACAGATTTCATCGTTTCGATCAGCAGTGATCACTAACGCCCCATCTGAGGACTCAACAAACATATAAGTTTCTCCGAATTCTGGCTTCAGACTTTTGAGCGCTATTTTTCTAGGCTTCTGCTCACTGGTTCCCAATGCAAATTTTATTTTATTTTCTTTTATTATTGTATCCTTTGATTTTTCATAGAGATTAACCAATATTTTTTCTTGATAGTGTCTGTCTAATACGTTTACCTTATTTTCACACTGTTTCAGACGTCTGTCAAAATCCTTAAATGTCTTCTGATCTTCCGCCCGCTTTTTGGCCAATTTATTATCATTTTCATGACATACAGATAAGGACTTCTTTAATCTCTCAATGTCATTACCATAGCCTATATTCTGTGCCTTACTATTTGCCTGCTCCCTCACTAATTCTACCAGTTTCTCTTCCACTTTTTTCAAGCGATCAAAAACCTGAGAATATTTACTATACATAGTTAAAATTTGAAATATCCTAAATAAAACGAATGTAAATGCCACTAAAAAGCATATTTTCGTTATCATAATAATGCATTCAAGGATTATCATTTTATCTCCTTTATCTCGTCCCGATAACATTGATAGAGTTCCTGCATAAGAAAATTGCACACATCCATAACCTGTACTCTATTAGCGATAAGGTTATGAATCTTTTCTCTCCGCACTGGAACAATTTTTCTGAAATTTCTTGTAAAACTTGCAGCAAAGCATTCATTGTAGTCCAACGCCTCGTTGGAGGAGATTGAAGGTGCTCCAAAACTATTTTCAGATTCTACTTTTTCGATATTCTCCTGTACCAATCCTAATGCTACTTCCCCTTTCGGTTTACTGCTCATGATAATATTAATTTCACATTTGATGCCATTTAAATATTTTAGTCGCACTCCATCCCGAAACACACCTAAAAGCTGCTCCTCTTCCCCTTTTAGCCAATCCAATATTTTAGAGCCATAGCCACCAAACGCAATCGCAAAACTCCCATCCAAATTATTAATGGACAAAGCATTACTGTCCAATAATTGCCCTACCAAACTCCCAAGCGAGAAAAACAGCATTGCAACGCCAAACTCTATCTGGTATCTTAATGTTGGTGCCCATTCTGAATCACTGTTGTATACATCTATAATATTCGACAGATTATTTTGTATAATTCGTTCCAAAATAGAATTGCACAACATTAATCTTTGAGACTCATCCTGTTTTTCCTTTGCCCAATCATTCAACTCACTCAGCCACTTGAGCTTTTGGTTTATTTTTCCACCTCTTCCATATGGCGTTTCTGCAATTTTTTTAAGGTTGAGTGCAACATTTCGTGTAAATAATTCCCTTCCTGCTACAGGTATTGATGTATGTGCTACCATGCGCATCGTATCTTTCTTATCGTTCTGTTTCCACACAGCAATATCTGTGCTACCACCGCCGATATCAACTACCATGTATCCCTGATTTTTATTAATGTCTCCACCGTTCTCACAATTAAGAAAGTACATTGACGCCGCAACACTTTCGGAATATGGCTCTTCGGGGAATTTCGCTTTTTTTGTAGTGGCAGCTTCTAAAAATAGTTTAATGTAATCCTCCCAAAATTGTACTATATTGTTTTTATTTTTAAGACTTTCGGGTAAAGCATACCTCCACTCAACAGAATAAACTCCCTGCTTTTGAAGTTCAAACCAAATATGCATACATAATTCCTCAATAAATGCTATATAATATGCCCCGCCATCTGCACCATTCCATTTTATGTTTGGCATAAATAAATCGAAATCATCTATTTCGATTTGTTCATCCTTACCAGCTCTGTAAATAATACCATCAATAACTGGAACCACGTCTTTCAACATGTCTATTGTTGGACGACGAAAAATTGAGTATAACGCCTTATCATCCACAGCACAAGGGATAAAATAATCTTGCATTGTTGCCAGAAAACTACTTTTATCTTTTGAACCATATTCCCTTGGTATTATTAATAGTTCAGATGTGTCCTTTAATTTATCTATCACATAGCATTTTTCATCCTTAATTTTAACAGACACTACCGTCTTACTCGTTCCAAAATCAATACCGACAATAGCTGACTTTTCTACTGCATTTGATATTCTACTTTTGGGCTTTTTAGGAAGAATCATTCCAACGTCAAATAACTGATCTTCAACTATCCTGGCCATTGAAATGGTCTTTGGCATGGTATCAAATCCCCTAACATATTTGTTACTCCCCCTCTGACCATTAGCAATTGTAATTTTCAAACCTCCTTCAAGATAAATAAATCGCTTTCCATATTCATCTATCTCAGATGGAGGCCACATAGCTACCACTGGCAATTCTTCTTGTATACACTCGTTTTCTTTTTCTTTTTCTTTCTTTTTGTATTTTCTTTCTATATCAATAAATTTGGGGGAAATCTCTGTCAAAGCAAATTTCGCAAGGAAATAATTCTTACCGTTACTTGAAGGTTTATTTAAAATCTCCATTTCAAAACACTTTACTAATTGCTCAATAGCATCTCTATCAAGTTCTTCTTGGACATTTTGACTAATGGGAATAAACGTATACAATCCATTGCTATTCTTTATCTCATATTTATCAGCGAAAGCACATCCTGAAAAACAGCCCTTCGCTCCAATCGCATAACAAATTTTCTGTGAAAAAATATCCTTATAGTATATGGGCTTATTCTTACCAATCTTAAATTCTATTTTCACCGTTTGATTTAAAATTGAATCTACTAAATCATTTTGCAAGCTTTCCTGAATATTTTTAAGGAAAAAACATTTTTTTTCATCAACATTCTGTCCCCTCATTTCAGCATTTAAGTCATTAATATAACGTTCAATATGACTCAAAATCTTATTCTTCCATTCTTTCTGTTGAATATCTTCTTTACTTTCCCATGCTCTTACAGTACACTGTATTTTCTTGAGCCAAAACAACACTATCATTTTTTCTGTATCATCCAGAAACTGAATGGGATTCTGAAAAGCCTCTCCATCAAACCAACGTATCCTCGCTGATTTCAACACTTCTTTGGGAAGATTAGCCACAGGACAAACAAGCGTCATGGGTGAAAAGAAAGCCAAATCGCCGTTCCCTGACTGGTCGCCTAGTGTCAGCATATAGAATATACCATCACACCACCCAACTGCCCTGTCAAACATCCCTATATTCATTGGTTGTTTCAATGCCTGATCAAAAGCGTTGTTATCTCCTTGATATTTTATGGTATCCAACACTAGTGGTAAATCCAAATAATCCTGCAATGCAATAATTGTAAGGATACCTCGCCATGTTACAATCTCCCGATTATAAGAATAAACTTCCGCTGTTCCATCTGTCTCTTTCAGTATTATACCTGTCTGTATTGCCCTCCCATAAATATCCGGAATCGCACATCCATCCTGAAATGACAACTTATCCATTTTCATATGTTTAAGAACTTTTCGCATATCCTGAAATTCTGTCCATTCTCCACTATTCCTATAGAGACCTTGTAAATCTTCCTCCTTTAGCAATCCCATCATTGAATAGTACATTTGATTGCTATCTAAATCCATATTATTTGGCATATTTCCCCTCCTTGATTTATTAAAACAATTTATCTCGTTTGAGTAATACACGACAGAATATTTATGAGCAATCCTATCACTCCGCCACCTGATGCCCCGCTGCTGATTAAATGGGCAATATCTTTTACACTGCGTATTACATATCCTGTATTGATTATTGTATTTGTCAAGGTATTAAACTCGTTTTGTATTGTTCGAATCTGAGTTTTCGCTGATTTTTGGGTCTTTTCAGTCGTGCTTACATCCTTTGACACTTTGTATACTTGTTCCAAAACATCCCCGAATAATTCAATGTTACTATCAAGCACCATTTTCCCGTCTTCCTGATATCTACTATTAATCGCATATAACCACTCAATAAATGTCTTACTATATTGCTCTACTTGTCTTAACTGTTCGCCCTGCTCCCTGAGCCCGTACAGATTATACCAAGGAGCAAGCATCATTCCATGTTGTTTCAGGATATTCATTTTAGAAATGTATATTTCTGGATATATTTCACATAAGAGGAAAGCCTGCATGTTAACAAAATCGGCAAAATTTCGCATTCTATTTGCTTCTGCATTAGCAGACGTTATATCAGGAAAATCCATCCATCCAACCTTAGACCTCCTAATATATCCAAAAATCCCCTTTTTCTGTGGTTCAGAAAAATAGCTATCTATTGCCAATGCAGCATAAAATTCAACAATGTGCGGCTTATTGTTCTGACCTTTCCCATAGTCCGCATATGTATTATTGACAACATCCAGTGTCTGCTGTCCCACTAAATAAATACTTGTGAACTTTGTATTTTGATTATAATCTACCACTGTCCCATAATACCTTAATGCCTGATATGTATTAAAATAAAATTCATCCATATGAATTGGAATATTTTCCGAAACATTATTGGATTGATCTTTTACTTTAAAATAGGGAGTCAAAAATATTCCCCCTATCGTCAATTTATCAAAATGTGGATTACCAGCAAGCTGTGAACATATTAACTTATATATGGCAGGTATACCTGAAGCCCCAGTACCTCCAAAAATTGAACCAATCAGCGCAATATCAACCGATTCTCCGTTTTGCAGCCGCGTCGCAATCTCTGCTATACAGTTCTGTAATTCAGGATTCCTTAAATTTGAAAAAAATATGCAGCCTATATTAGGATGTGAATAAAATCCTCCTGTCAAATCCTGCTTCTGCTCATCTTTTGTATAGAGTGCTTTTAACATCCTGATTCGGTCTGGATTTTCCTGTCCCACAAGTTCCAATAATTTTGAAGCACTTGAATATACAGGTGATACAACATCTTTGCACATAGGCATAATATCACATTGAAATATTTTTTTCGTATTTGCAGCCATCTGATGTATATTTTGGTACTGTTTATACAACGCATCGCAATCTGAATGAGCTTGATTGGTATAATCAGCATCTATCCGCATAACCTTTATTTCATTTGTATGCAAAACCCCCATAGCTGCTGCATGCAGTAGAGCTCTATATGTCCTGGCTCCCGAACCACCGATAAAAAATGCATAATTCACTAAAGTTCCCCCTCCCTTATCTATATAGTATAATACATATTGCCACCAACATCATGATGGATCCTATCACCCATCTTCTTACAGAACTGCCCAGCAATACTGTTTGCACTGTTCTTGGTGGAATACAGAACAAGTTAAAACAAAACACAGGTGAAAAAGCTAACCCATAATTCAATGTGTATTCCTTCACTGCATCCTGAACACTCCTATTAGGAACGCATATCATTGTATTTAGAACTCCCAACAACACAATAAATACCATTGCAATTAGAAATGTATTCCTTTCAAAAAAATATCGTGTGCAACGCATTAAAGCCATCATCCACCACACAGCACTAAATGCTGCTATGACATATAATTGCCCTCTCATGACCTTATAATATTTTTGAAGAGAGTTCGCCATTTCCTGTTCCCTAATGTTTATACCAAATCTATGTTCAATCTGAAAATATATAAGCACCACCACTCCTCCGTATATCAGAAACCATATTAAAATCCTTATAATATTTTCTATAAATTCTTTTTCATTCGTACCCTTCACTGTCATAGATTTCTTGCTCCTATACCCAATAATAATTCTTTCTGTCCGTTATTTTTATAAATCTTAGATTTGTAAAGTTCGATTTGATACAACTGTCTATTAACCCTTTATTTACAAAGATTATGTAAGTTTTAAAACTCTAATTTTTCTTCTCCTTTTAGGAAAAAAATTTAAACCACAAAAAGCTAAAACCATTCATAAATACATGCTTTTAAGTTCGATTATGTAAATAGACTTCATGAATCCAAATAAATATAAAAAGCAAATTCAATCAATCCTAGATTTCGTTCTGGCATTTCATTTTCTATAGCAATTACATAGTCTTTTAAACGCCATGTTTTTTCATATGATGGTTTTTGTTTATAAAAATTCCACGCATCTACCCAACTGCACAATTCTTCTTTGCCATTACTGCACTCACTAATTTTTCCATAAAACTTGATACCTCCTGTCAAAGTTTTTTCATTGATTATTTGAAACACAACATACACATGATTTTCCTGTGGCGAATAATATATATGCTGAATTTGAAACATACCCTCATAACCTTCGCTCACTACAAAGCCTTTCTCACTATCCCACACACTCACCTTACTATTTTCCACGACAAAAGGAATTTCTATTAACTCTTTCTCACATGGATCTGGAACAGAAAGAGATACTTTAACTGGTTCTTCTTTCTGAAATCTCTTTTTAAAGGACTCCGTATTCACCTTATAACTCACTATAATTTCCCTAGACATCTCTTTTATATTTTTATAGATATATATATATTGTTTAGAGTTTTTCTTATCATTAATTGACATCTCTTTTCCAGGCATAAAATAATTATTTAGACCATCACTTCTGCTGAAACACTCTTCATAATCCTGGTAGTCCAATCCGTATAATTCATCCTCATAAAACACCTCACTTACGCACTTCCCTGCCTCCAATCCCATACGCTTCTGTAGACTGTTACAAAACGTACTAACCTCATTAGGTTCGCCGATGACAAGTACAAAAAACTGTCTATATACAATATCTTCTGCAGTACCTGCGGAATCTATGATTCCATATGAGATAGGATGCGCCTCTCCAGGCAGATCATATATTTGACCAGCAAACTCAGATTTCATTCCAACAATTCCAATAGTTCTGTCCGCATCGGCACTAAATGACATATTCTTTTTCAAAGCAGCTGTTACTTCACTGGAAGCAACTTCATTCTCATAAAAATCAGTCACAATAACAGAAAAATCATCTTGCACACAATTTAACAATGCATTTGCCAAACAATAGCTTTCATATCGCACACCATCATACTTTATGAGATCAATCATTTCGTAGTTCTCTTCTTTATCATCTGTATAAAAATGATCATCATAATAACTAAATGTTCTAGCCATTCTCAGAACATTTTCCTCTGTCCTCCACAAAGGTGTGTCAACACGATAGTATTCTATATTATCCACATCATAGCTGCTAGAAATCAAATTATCTATTTCATCCAGACAGGCAGCATATACGGTTTCGTTCACGATATCCTTATAAAATTGTTCCTGCATGCCCAAAAATCCTTGCATAGAAGGCGTTGTATCAACATAAATACCTATTTTATTCGGTTTTTCATAATTATTCTTTGGCTCATCCGCCATAACAGGCAATGTATCTTTAAAATTTTCCTTTAATCCAGAATCCCGCGAACAGCCAATATATAGCATTACAATTATAAATATAATTAAAATTATTGTTAGTTTCCTTTTCATCTTCAGCACACCTCCAGAAAAATAATACAATACTATTTTTATGATTACATTTCTACACAAATTATATTTAATTTATTGCCATATTAAAATATCGGCTGACCCAAATATTCTAAATTGTATATTGCGAAATACTTTTAAACACTTCAATTAGTCTTTTGAATTGTATACAATAATTTTGACCGATAATACTCTTAAATGAACTATATAAAGTGAATAAATTCATAATTTTATTCATTAAAAATTAATAATTATAAGTTACTTTGGTGTGTTCTTATCATTTATAATAGCACAAATTAGCAAGAATCTTTCAAAAAACTTATTGAATTTTAAACAAAAAGAGCTTGCATAAGATCATTGCATAATCAAATGTAAACCCTTTAAT
>CAMWMM010000149.1 GCA_947175285.1 uncultured Lachnospiraceae bacterium | reverse complement strand
TCATTCCCGCTGTCAACCAGATAGACATTATCCTTGTCCGGGGCATAGACACCTATCTTTGCCGGGCAGTTTATATAATAGCATTTCTCACTAACCTGTACCAGTTCATACATTTTACAATCCTCCTTGTTTTCCGAAGGAACTAGCTGTCAGATTTTACATAATATGTGCTTCTCCCATTGCCATACCTAATAACATTCCCCTCATCTACCAGTTTCTTTAATGCCGCAAGAACTGATGATCTTCCTATACTTGGACAATGTGCAACAACATCTGCACCTGTAAATTTACCAATTTTTTCTTCCGCATATTTTTTTACAATATCATAAGCACTGCTAGTATTTCCATTTTCTGAAATGATTCCTACACGTTCTTCAAACCTAGTGTAACAAGCCAGAATAACTGTAAGCATATAACGTATAAATGGCGTTGGATCATTTTTTCCCTCATGCCATCCTATATCTGAAGTTTCAAGCACATCATAATATCTGTCTTTTGTTTTCTCAATTTGTCTTTCAATGCTTATATATTTTCCAACACTATACCCATTCTTATATAAAAGGAGTAAAGTAAGCAATCGACTCATTCTGCCATTTCCATCATTGAAAGGATGAATACACAGAAAATCACATATAAAAACCGGAATCAGGATGAGAGAATCTACCTTCTCGCTCGCAATTGCCTGCTCATAGGCTGTACATAACCGCTCCACTGCATCCGGTGTATCATATGGAGCAATCGGAGTAAATCGTGTTAATACTGTTCCGTCTGGCTTTGTTTCATTAATATAATTCTGTACACTTTTGAAACTTCCACCATAAGAAAAGCCCGCCCTTTTCAAAAGGTCTCTGTGTAGCTGTAATATATATGATGGTTTAATGGGGATGTACTCATTACTTTCATGAATCGTGTTAAGTACATCTCTATATCCCATAATCTCATCTTCTTCCCTATTTCGGGGTGTTGTTTTTTCTTCAAACAACTGCTTCATTCGGGTACTTGTTGTAACTATCCCTTCTATTTTATTGGACGCTTCCGTACTTTGGATTTTTGCAATCTCAATCAGACGCTCAAGTTCAACAGGCTTCTGCCTAATATATAAGTCCTGACGCCCTTTATATTCATGTATCTTTGCAACAAGATTAAGTATATCCATATCCCAAGTTTGATCTGCAAGACGATTATAATCAAAAGTTCTCATAATATCTCCTTTCATCCAACGCTATTTTTTTCATCCAATTATAAGACTTTTTGGACGAAAATTCAATTTGTTGGACGAATTTTAAAATATCCTACCCTTTCTCCTTTACCGGAATCCAAACCTCCGAATAATATTCGGAATCACTCGTACCTTCTTTATAATTGTCAGCATCGCTGTAATACTCAATGTTATATCCCTCACTGAGTTCATATTGGCTTGCCGGCAGCCATTCGGAAAAGATTCTCCGATTGACCTCCTGCAATGCAGACGGCATCGGTCCTCTACACGGAAAGACCACCCATGTATGAGCCGGAATTTCATACTCTTCCAGATTTCCCTCCGCAGCAGCTTCTTCCTGAAAATCATCTGCAATCATGTATCGGAATTGATTACCGCTCATTTCAGCATCAAAACAGACTCCGTACATTCCCATCAAAGGCTATTTATCTGCGCTGACATAAACCTCATCCCAATACTTAGGGATGTCCGTATTTGCCGATTCATAAGAAAATACTCTGGAAATACCCATTATTTTGAATGCTGCTTTCTTTTCGATTCTATACTCCATTACACTGCCTCCTTCCAATGATAACTTTATGTGCAATCGTGCTAAAGACTTAAGAGACGCCCCGTTTTTGCGTACATCCGTCGGCGTGCTCCCATGAAAACGCGTAAATGCTTTGGTAAAGCTGTCCGATGAATCATAACCATATTTTACCGCCAGTTCCATTACCTTAGCATCTGATGAAAGCAATTCGCTTCCTGCCAGAGACAAACGTCTCATTCGGATGTATTCGCCCACAGTATATCCGCACAGCATAGCAAAACCTTTTTGAAAGTAAAATGCAGACAGATTCACTTTAGAAGCTATTTCGGCAATCGTCAGATTCCCGGTAATGTTTTCCTCAATATATTCGATTGCATCTTCTACGGCTTTAATCCAATCCATAAGGCTGTTCTCCCTACGTCAATTCTACGTCATGATCATATGCTCCCACAAGCGGACTGTTTAAAATTCTGAATTTCCTTTCCTGCTCCCAAAGCGCACAAAGTTCGTCAAAATATCTGTCCGGTTCCAAAAGCAATTCCGCCAATTTGTCCAACTCCTGCAATTCTATCTCCGTCAGCCTGTCCAGTCTCCCGTCCAGATAAGCAGGTATGAAACTGTAAGTCAGTTCATAATTCATAAGCGCGTGAAAATCATAGATTAGATAGCGAATTAGCGCAGGAAGAGAACATGTTCCCAATCCGTCCGCATACAAGTATTGTCTGCCGTCCGTCTTCCCTCTTCTCACGGCAAGATAGGCTTCCGCTGCCCAATCAAAGCTGTTCGCGGGCATATCATATTGGGAAAGAGGCATACCTCCCTCCTCATAAAAACCATCCGCATCAAAAGTGACCCAGCGGCTTTCTTTTTCATTATAATACTGATTAATCCAATGGTCCATACTGACGCCTTCCTGAAAATAAGGTGCAAATCCGGCGCGGCTTCTCGCCGGAATCCCTTTTGCCTTTAAAATTGCACTCATCAGCACGGACACATAGCGGCATGTTACCACAATCTTATTTTCTACCTTTCTATCCTTCACAAAACCCCGTTCATCCATCCGAAACAGCTCTGCAGTAAGAGCCGGTGCTGTCAAAAGAACATCATCCTCGCACCTCATCCGATACCAGGGATACCGATTCATATCCCCATATAAAAGCGATGCGTTTGCATTAGTATTTCCTTCTTTCAAAGTTACCCTGTGTATGACCTGACTGCATACCAATCTGCCCAGCACGGCAATATCGTCGGGCAGGGAGCGAAAGTAATCCTTATAACATCCTGCATAAGTATATGTTCCCGTCTTTCCGTAGTGTTCTAAAATATAAGCTTCCATAAGTGTACCCTCCTGATTATTTATCATACTGATTCCATTATATGAGTTTCTTGTACACTTTTCCCGATAATAAATGCTGTATTTTGTCCGTTCAGTTTCCTTGCAGGGCGGATGACGGATGGCAAAACAACAATCTGCCATTTTTACTCATTTATTTTCAGTCCTCGAAAAGTACAATGATGCTATCAAATACAAAACTCACAAACTGAGTATGAATGGAGGATTACTATGTCTACATTATTAGAAGCAAAAGAAGTAACAAAAATTTATGAAAAGGCACAGCATCCAAGCCTCAATAAAGTATCATTCAGCGTGGCGAAAAGCGAATTTATTGCCATTATGGGGGCTTCAGGCTCCGGAAAGACCACACTGCTTAATGTTCTTTCCACGATTGATACGCCTACAAGCGGCAGTATCACGATAAACGGCGTCAATCTTCAAAATCTGAGCGATACAAGTGCGGCGGATTTCCGCAGGGACAATCTGGGATTTATTTTTCAGGAGTATCTTTTACTTGACAGTCTTACTGTTTTTGAAAATATTGCCGTTCCCCTTACTTTACAGAAACTTCCACCGAAAAAAATCGAGAGCATGGTGCAGAGTCTGGCAGACACATTTGGCATTGGCAAACAGCTTCATAAATACCCTTGCGAGCTTTCAGGCGGACAAAGACAGCGGGCATCGGCTTTACGGGCTATTGTAAAACGACCGAGCATTTTATTTGCCGATGAGCCGACAGGCGCATTGGACTCCAATTCTGCAACAGATTTACTAAACACCTTGAAAGAATCAAATGAAGAACTCCATACCACGATACTAATGGTTACGCATGACGCTTATGCTGCCAGTTTTGCGAATCGCATTTTAATTTTTAAGGACGGCCGCATTGAGCGGGAGTTATTAAAGCAAGGTGATGACAGGCGTACATTTTATGAATCCATTGCACGTGAAGTCGCAAAATTAGATACGGAAAGATAGGGGGGAATCTACATGCATAATTTATCTATGGCACTTAAGAATCTTAAAAATAATTTTTCGTTTTATGCCCTTTACTTATTATCAATATCCTTTGTCATTACTGTTTTTTTCGCATTCACATCCTTTTCCATGAATAAGGTCATGCTTGAAAAAATATCGGGCGACGGTCGGGTTGAAACCATGTGCAGCACGATTTCCGTATTCCTTATGGCGTTTGTAGTTTTTTATATGTCGTATTCAAACCATTTCTTCTTACGCCGCCGCACAAAAGAATTAGGTATTTACGCTTTACTGGGATATCGAAAATCCACAATACTGTCCTTACTGACAGCAGAGAATCTATTCTCTTGTTTCGGAGCTTTTATCATCGGAATCTTTTTAGGGGCTCTGTTTCACAAGGGCATCGTGTTTGGCATTACGAAGTTATTGGATTTGACCGTAAATAATTCGGAGATACCGTTTTTTAATTTCCATGCCATTATGAGGACAGCGTGTTTTGTTTTTGCTGTTATCATCGTATTAGCCTTGTCCAACAGCAGGTTTCTTTTCAAGGCGTCTCTCATGGATTTAGTCCGGTTTGAAAGAAGCGCGGAAAAGCAGACAAAATTTCATGCCATCCCATCCATCTTTGGATTTTGGGCTATTATAACAGGATACTGCCTTGCGCTTGATATCTTAAGAGGCAGAAAATCATTCTGGATTACAATCGGCTTTTCTCCTATGGGGATGCTTACACTTGTACTCGTACTCTCCGGAACAGTGCTTTTTATTGCATCTTTTCTTCCCTTTGCAGTACAGACAGGTAAAAGAAATAAGCGGAAATTTTATACGGAAACAAGAATCATCACTTCCCCTAATTTTGTATACCGTATGCGCTCGAATTCCAAAACCCTGATTATGCTTACATTGTTATCAGCCGCAACCCTGACTGTTTCAAGCGTCATGGCTCTGTCCCTGTATTATCCGATAGCTGCGGTATCCCGTATCGCACCATCGGAAATCGAATGCAGGATTAAAAACGAAAGCGAACTATCCTCAATCATGCAGATTGTACATGAATATTCAGCCGAAGATGATATCACATTTCTGCAGACCGATATCTATAAAGTCACTTCAACGGCTAAAAATCTCCCTATGGAGTATAGCGTCGGAACTTCCAAAGGGGATTCCGACAATGAAAAAATCCTGCGGAGTGCTGGATTTGAATGTATCTCTTATTCAAACTATACTGCTCTCCTAAAAGCCCAAGGACGGCAAAAGGTTTTAGGACAGCTTAATGCATTAAACGGCAATGAATGCATTTTTGTAAGATATCAGCCTGCTTCCGGCAATGATGAAACGGGCTGCATTTATCCACTACTCATAAACGATACGGAAATTCCGGTTACTGTCATTACAACCACACTGGATAACCCCATTGCATTCGCAAACAGCGTCGGTACTTTAATCGTAAGCGACGATTTATACCAAATGATATCCGAAAGTGCCGTCCCTGAAGCGCGCATTTTGAGTATCAACGGAAAGTCCATTGCGGATAATGAAGAACTGTTTCAGGCACTCTCTGCATATCTGAATGGAAGCCCTTATTTACAGGGAAACTCCCACAGGATACATGAAATAATGTCCTTAAGCAGTTCCACATTCCTGTTAATAGGCTTTCTTGTCGTACTGTTTTTTATCGCAACCGGAAGCATCCTTTATTTTAATAATATATCAGCCATAGCTGACTCAAAATCTGATTATGATATTCTCATGAAAATGGGATATACGGATAAAAAAATTAAAAGAATCATTAAAAAACAGACAATAACGTTTTTCAGCATTCCGTTTCTGTTCGGACTGGCAGACTGCATCTTTGCCACATTAGTATACAAAACAGCCCTTATGCAGAACCTCTTGAAAAACAGCATTCTCCTATATACGCCTGTAATGGGAGGGATTATGCTGACACTGGTTATTTACCTAATCTATTATTGCACGACCGTCCGTACCTGCTGTAAAATGGTTCTGAAAAAACAGCGCTCATAAGGAGGCAAAATATGAAACCTGCCATATGGAAACTTCTGCTTTTTACAAATTCCATTTTGCTCATTATGTACATGGGTCTGACAATAAATTCACCGCTTGGTATCATAGAAACCGTACCTATGTTTCTGTCATCTTTGATACTGATAGACGCGACTTTTGTAAGCGCCTGCAATATCAGGGAAAATAAAGTTATTTCCCTGTTTTGCGGTCTGCTTGCATTAGATAGCTGGTATATGCTCCTTGCGGTTTCAGACAATGCCGTAACAAACATGGCTTTTAGGGCGTTAAGTCCGATTATATGGTATGTTTCCATCAACTTCATGCTCATGTTTTTGTTTCAGGGAAGTGAATATAAATTCAAAAAAGCAGTAAACATCTGCCTGACTCTAACCTGCATCTGTTCCCTTATCGGCATACTGATATCAAACGAAATATTTGCCCTTTTTTACGGCATACAATTTATGGTGAGCTGGCTTTGTTTTATTTTTATTGTCATCTTCCATAGAAAAAGAACTGGCTTTGTTTTGAAAGCGGAATGGAAAAGTATCCTTTTCTCTCTTGTAATGGTAATTATTTTATTCCTTGCATATTATTTTTCTACCATGAGAGTCAGCAGGCATCTTTCCAATTTTGGAATATATCTTCCTGTCCTGCTGTTCTCCATGAGTATTCACGGCATTATACTAAAAGAGCATAGCAGCTTCCCGCTGTCAACCGTATTTAACAGGCGTCAGTCTGCATTAATCTTACTTGCCGGAGCAGTTGCCTGCGCTCTGCCCGCTTTTACTTCAGGCATTGGTCTTCCGCTGTTTTTCCTTATGCTGGATAGCATGTTTGTCTTTGTATATATCTGTAATATTATATTAGAGTTTCATTTAAAGCACGGGAAAAATAAGATAATCCGGGAAAGCAAGTACCATGCCGCATTAGCGCAGTTACAGCAGGAAGAACAACTAAATCTCGAATTTGCGAATTTCCTTCATGATGACATCCTTCAGGATTTGCTTTCCATAAAGAACATGATGAATAAAGCGGATCGGGCTGATATCCGCAAAATCATTACGGGAACTCTTGATAACATGAATACTTATATACGCGAGCGGATGCAGGATTACCGCCCTGCGATGCTCCCAAAACTTACTGTTAAAGAGAATTATCAAAACCTGCTTGCCTATATTTCGCAGTCCTTTCCGCACCGCAATATCGATATTGCTTTTGAATGTCCGGACTCCTTGTTTTTAGCACAGCCGTATGATATCTTTGTATACCGCCTGCTAAAAGAACTTGTCATGAATGTTTATAAGCATTCCACAGGAGAAAAAGCATGGATAACGCTTGCGCAGGATAACGACATTATCATACTGTGTGTAAAAGACAACGGAACCGCCGATGCGGGCGCTCTTTTATCTGCCAATTTATCAGAACTCAAAGGACATGAGCACAGAGGGCTTGCACTGATTAACGAGCGGGTTCACAACATGGACGGCTCCGTTAAAATAACCGACAACGTTCCGCACGGAGTCTGTATACAGATTACCTTACCAATGAAAGGAGATGTTTCTTATCAATATTTTATTAGTAGATGACCACGCCTTATTTTCAAAAAGTTTAGAAATCGCCCTGTCAGATTATCCGGAAATTACATCATTTGAAAGTATCAATGATATTTCCCTATTGGACAGCTTTATTGAAACCAACAGACCGGACATCCTGCTTATGGATATCAACTTAAAAAATATAACATCCGAAGACGGTTTGGAATTAACAAAACAACTACTAAGCCGTTATCCGGAGTTAAAAATAGTTATCCTGTCCGGATATGATTTGCCGGTATACCGCAGCGAGGCAGAAAAAATCGGCGCGAAAGGCTTCATTAACAAAAATACGGATCCTGAAAATCTGGTTTCTTTCCTCTCCAAAATTTTACAGGGCACAACTATTTTTAGCAGGGACATTCCGTTTTTAGAGGAATTAACTGCCTGCGAAAAACAAATCCTGCGGCTTATCGCTAATGGCATGAAGCGAAGGGAAATAGCAAGTACGCTCTATATCAGCGAGCGTACTTTATCCAATCATTTACAGCATATATTTGAAAAGCTTGGCGTTACTTCCTCCGTTGAGGCTGTAACAAAAGCTATTCAAATGGGGTACATTCCGCCTATCTGTTAAAGCGGGCTTCACCTCATTTCTTTCCTGCCGAATTTTCTGACAGCCAGAAAAAGTGCTACTATAAAAACTGCTATTGCGCACGGCAAAAACGGAAATACCGAAAACGCTGTGCCGCTGCCCTCCGATGTGAAATCATGCAGCGAACAGGATACCAGATAACCGCTGTAACAATATGGATATGCAATCCAAAGCGGCGTATTGGCTATTAAAACGCCGGGAATAACAAGCAGCAGATTAAGACCTACGGAAAGCAGCGTTTTTTCAAACAATACCGTAATTGCCCACATAGACGCCGCACAGGGCAGCATCATGAAAAATAAACCCAAACACCACTTCATAAGATAAAGCAGCGGCAAAGCTTCTGTGATTCCGGTCGTATGTGCGGCAAAGATACCGGCAATTACAAACACAATGAAAAACACTGCCATTTCCAAAATCAAATAAACCATCAATACAAAAAATTTTGCTAAAGATAAAGCATAACGGCTGACCGGTAATGCCAGCATTTTCAAAATACCATTATTCTGCGTTTCACGCCCTGCAATCATTACACATACAACAATCATCGAAAACGGCAGCAAATAATAAGCATAGACCAATGCACTCTGGATAAACATCGCCGCCCATGCGTTTGTATATTCTGGTGTAAAATAGACGCTCAAATTAGCAATGCCAGATGTTACCACTAATAACGGCGCGATAAAAATCAGCGGAATGATTTTAGAACGCTTCACTTTCATAAATTCAATTTTTAATAACTCTAAAAAACTCATGCAAATCCCTCCTAAATAACAATCTCATAATTGAAAGTCAACAAGTCGGCTTATGAAGAATGCCGCATTTCAGGCATTCTTCGGTGTGAGACATAGTACTTCTCCACGAAACAGCCTTTGCTGTGAGTGGCTAGAAGTTCTTCTCACATTACTCATAACGCAGATGCTTCGCCATCCACAAACCTATGATAAGAAACAGGAATGTTTCCGCCAAAGATATCATGACTACCCTATTATCAGGCTGTGCGCTCATTGCAACAGCAGGTTTTAACATTACAATAAACGGATGAATCAACAGCAAATCCATATCAGAATTTGCCAAAGCCATTCCGCTTAAAAATCCCGCAACTCCAATTCCAAGCGGCATCCACATGTTTTCAAACCGGGAAGAAACCAAAAGCATAAAAGATAATGTAGGCATAGAAGTAAGAAAGGAATATACAGTAAACCAAATCAAAGATCCCATCTCAAAAGTCCCTTGCGGCAAGTCACTGATGCCGATTTTTAACAGAGCCAGATTCTGCAGCACAATCGCCGTCAAAAGCAATCCTGTTACAATCAAAAATTTGCACTGATACATCCTGGGTACACTGATTGGCAGCATATACATCTTTTTAATCGCAGTTCCTTTAAATTCCATGTTGTAAACCATACAGGCTGCAACTACAATACCAAACATATT
>CAMWMM010000148.1 GCA_947175285.1 uncultured Lachnospiraceae bacterium | reverse complement strand
CCATAATAGACCGCAACAAGCAGTTCATGTACGATGACCGGGGTTAAAGACAGCGCCAGAAGCTGCGCCCATTCCATGAAACCCAGTTTTACCGTACCGAACAGCACAATTAACGGCTCTATCTCCGTCACAATAAACTGAAGAAACAATCCTGACACTACCGCCAATATCATAAACGGGTTTTTCTTATGGTTCATACGAAAAATGGATTGGTTCACATCCCGCATTCCGACCGCGTGAAAGAGCTGGCTCATGCCAAGTACCGTAAACGCATGCGTCTGTGCTTTGGCTAATACTGCGGAAATCCGATAGCTGTCTATAATATTATGTAAACTAACAGGAAGGTGCTCTGCTGTCAGTCTGTCATACGGCACTTTCAAAAAAGCCGCAAGACTGACGCCGCCAATCACAAGACCGTAACAAATAACGCACAGCAGCCCTCCCTTGGCAAAAAGAGACTCTCCCTTTTTTCTGGGCGGCTCTTTCATCAGTAAATCCGTTTCATTATCATCCACACCCAGAGCAAGCGCCGGAAGAGAATCCGTAATCAGATTAATCCATAAAATAAAACTTGCTTTTAAAGGACTTGGAAAACCGGCAATAATCGTGACAAGCATTGTCATAATTTCCCCTAAATTAGAAGACAGTAAAAAAAGCACCGATTTTCTGATATTCTCATAAATTCCCCTGCCCTCTTTAATCGCAAGATGTATTGTTGCAAAATTATCATCCATTAATACAAAGTCTGCGGCATTCCTTGCAACATCCGTGCCGTTCATTCCCATGGCAATACCTATATCAGCCGCCTGCAGGGATGGCGCATCATTCACACCGTCGCCCGTCATTGCCACCGTCTTTCCAAGTTCCTTAAATCCCTCCACTATTTTCACTTTATGTTCCGGCGTCACTCTGGCAAACACTTTTAAATGAGACAGTTTTTTCAGGAAAACATGTTTTTCCATAGTGTCCAGTTCTCTGCCGGAAATACATTCACCGGCAGAGGAAGCAATTCCAAGCTGCTTTGCAATAGAAAAAGCAGTATTTTGATGGTCGCCGGTAATCATGACGGTTTCCACGCCCGCCTTCCTAAACTCCGCTACCGCTTCTACCGCTTCCTGTCTGACCGGATCCTGCATACTGACAAAACCAAGAAATATCATATCCTTTTCCTGCATTTTTCCATCCGGCTCCATTGCGATTGCAAGTACTCTTCTGCCATCATTCATCAAATGTTCCAGTATATTATAAAGAGCATTTCTATCCATATCATGCAAAGCACAGACACGCCCGTTTTGATAAAAATGGCTGCACCTTTCCACTATCTTTTCTGCCGCGCCTTTCGAATACGCTTTCATCTTTCCGGAAAAAAGATGTGCAGTCGTCATCATCTTCCTGTCGGAATCGAATCCTTTTTCTTCTTTTCTTGGAAAAACTGCCCGAAGCGCTGCAATATCTACGCCTGCCTCCAGCGCCATTCGTATTAACGCCATTTCCGTAGGGTCTCCTAACTCTTCACGTCCGGATGCATCCCCGTCATTACATAAAATGCAGCCTAACAGAAAATGTCCCTTACTGCTTTCTTCTCCGCTTTTCAGCAAGTGTATCTGTTCTGCAAAATAACGCGGCAGCCTTTCTCTGTCAATCATTCTGCCGTCGATATAGCATTCCATCACCGTCATTTTGTTCTGTGTCAGTGTGCCCGTCTTATCAGAACAGACAACATCTACTGCACCTAATGTCTCTACGGAGGAGAGTTTTCTGACTATTGTCTTAGCACGTACCATACGCGACACGCTGAGAGCTAGTACAATGGTAACTATCGCGGGCAGCCCCTCCGGCACTGCCGCCACTGTTAATGAAACGGATGTCAGTAACATTTCCCCGACATTGCGTTTTTGCCAAACGGCAATGACAAAAAGCAGGGCGCATACCGCTACGGCAAGAATACTAAGAACTTTGCCGAGTTCTCCCAATTTCACCTGTAACGGCGTCAGTTTTTCCCCGCTTTCCTGCAGCATATCCGCAATATGCCCGATTCTGGTATCCATGCCGATTTCTGTTACAATGCCTTTGCCTCTGCCACGCGTGACATAAGTTGACATATATGCCATATTTTCGCAGCTATTATCACCTTGTACCACTTCTATATAATCAGCGTTCTTCTCTACGGGCAAAGACTCTCCTGTAAGGGCAGACTCTTCAACCTGAAGCCCCTGTGTCTCAATCAAACGAAGGTCGGCAGGAACCATATTCCCGGATTCCAGTAACACAATATCCCCCACTGCCAAGTCTTCGGCAGAGATTTTCATTGCCCTGCCCTCACGTATGACATGTGCCTGCGGACTGGATATTTTCTTTAACGCCTCAACCGCTTTTCCTGCTTTTCCTTCCTGTATAACGCCTATCACTGCATTCAGAGCAACAACCGCAACAATAATCACCGCGTCACCGGCTTCTCCAAGCAGAAGAGAGATAGCCATTGCTACGATTAAAATAAGTATCAGGGGATCGTTTAACTGTCCTAATATCATCTGCCCGACACTTTTTTTCTCCTGTTCTTTCAACCGGTTCGCACCCTGCTTCGCTTTTCTGTCCAGAACTTTCCGCCTGTCCAATCCTTTCTCCCGGTCAGATTCGAGCAACCGGATGGTCTCTGCCGCTGTTTTCATTTCATACATACTCTTTTCCTCCTCCAAGCGCCGTTCTCTATTGTCATGGACTTGTCTCTATACCTTATGCTTGTTCGGAGTAAGTTATGATTTTTTATGCCCTTGCAAAAACATAATAATCCGTATTAAAACCGCCCCAGCGGTAATCGCCGCTCTTCCATTCCATGATAAGATAGTCCCGGTTATCTACTGTCCTGATTTCATAAGCGCAGGCAGTCTGGTTCCATTTCCGAAGGACATATCCTTTCGTCCATACCTGCCTGTCATCTCCGGCAATCACTTCTTTTCCATAGACGCTTGTGCAGCTTCCGCCTTCCAAAAATTCTATCTCACTGAAAAATCTGGGCGGTTCCACAGCCGGCTCGGTTGTGAAATCTTCTTTTGAGTAAAGATAATCGAAATTCTTCCATTTCCCAATCACTCTTCTGTCATCCTCGAAGGGCAGGTCGATATTGTCCTTTCTTGCTATCCCTTCTGACGAATATCTGTTATGATCTGCCTGTTTCCATACAAATATCACCGGTCTGCCGCCTCTTCGATACTGATAAGATTTCAGGGAAACAAACATATATTGTTCTCCGTCAATATTTTCCAGTTCATATTCATTTACAGAAGAAGTCCCTCCCCCGCTTAGCAGCCATTTCCCTTTCGTCCATCCATAACACCAATACCGCTCTCCGCCGGGCAGAAAATAAACATATTCCGGAAACCATTCCCATTCACTCATTCCGTCAGGCTGGTCCTGCTCCGGATTATCCCTGCGGAAACTCCTGTCCGCATAAAAATCCTCTTTTACGGCATATTCACCAACCTTTTCCCACTTTCCAATCACAGCTTCATCATTGACAAATTCCATCTCTATATCATCTGCCAGTTCTGCCATTTCATCTTGTAATTTAATGACATCGCAGACTGCCTCTGTCATATTGCCGTAAGGTTCTCCATATGACCGGTAAGATGATATTCTCTGATAATTATTTGCCGCTATTGCATTTTCAATCTGCCTGCAGGCTGCCATAAAATCATTTCCGTCAATTTTCCCGCTTCTTGCCAGAATGCCTTCCCCGGTTTCTTCAAAAATCACTTTCATCATAATATCAGCTCCTAACATCATATTTTGGGCGGATTCCAGATTTTGAAGCATTGCAAGTAATTCTGCTTTCTTTTTTTCAAATAATGCTATGATTTCCGCATTGTTATCAACCCGTGTAATGATTTCTTTAATCTCTGAAAGTGAAAACCCGGCTTGCTTTAGTGATGCAATGCGGAAAAATACCGTTATTTGTTCTTTGGAATAATACCGATATCCCGTATCACTATCGATAGATACCGGTTTGAGTAAATTCTGCTTATCATAATGCCGCAAAACAGATATTCTCGTATGACAGATTTTTGCAAATTCTCCAATTTTCACGAATCCCATCTCCTATTTTTTTGTTAAGGCGCCTTATGGGGATAGTATAAACCTAATGTATGGTTGAGAGTCAATTGCTTTCCCTGAAATAATAGATATAAAAAAATCGCCGCAAGGAAGCGGCGATTCAAATAAACCTTACCGGAAACTCTTTACCCAATTTATCAGGGAATCATGGTATACATTGTCAGTGACATCCTTACGCATCTGGTCTGTAACAGGTCCGTTCTTTTCCATAATTGCAAGAATCGCTTCCTGGATACCAGCTATTTTCCCTTTCTCATAAGCTTCTTCAATTGTCTGCGCAGATTCTGCTTTTTTCTCTCCGACAGGCGCTGCTGCAGGTATCGGCTCTTCTTTCGCTATAGGTGCCGTTGCAGATATCGGCTCCTCTTTCGGAGCAGGCGCAGCCACAGCATCCTCTACATGCAGGCTGACAGGCTTATCCTGTACATCCGGCACAGTCTGCCCGTTTACAACAGGCACCCAGATTTCCCCGGAGTTTGCTTTGACATTGACCGCTATATTTCCTCCGCTTACGGTAACTTTCTCTCCTGACAGCGCCCCTACATACTCTGCCGCATTTCCGGCAGGCAGCGTCATAACATAATCACTGTCATCGTTGTTGACACATACAAGAACCGACTCTCCGTTATGATTCCTTGAAAATGCGTACTGTCTGTTCGTCAGCACAAGTTCTTGAAAATCACCGTAAGAAAGCGCTTTGGTATTCTGTCTCGTTTTTCCGAGTGAAGCAATCAGACGGGTAAACGAGTTTTTCTCCACTGCATCCTCATAATCGGATAAGGTAAGCGCGGGACGCAAGGAATCATCGGAAAAACGCTCCTTTCTTCCTTCGATGCCAAACTCCGAACCGTAATAGATGGACGGTACGCCCGGCAATGTATACAACAATATATGGACAGGCATAAAGTGTGCCTTATTGTTCAATTTTGTATAAATACGCTCCACATCATGATTATCTACGAAATTGTATAGTTTTAAGCCGTCCGGACGGTTTCCGCCCAGTGCATACAATCTCTTGACTGTGTGAGCAATTTCAAAATAGTTGTGGTCGTTATGCCCGGAATAAAGGGCTTTATGTAATTGATAGTTCGTCACGGAATGCAGTGTTCCTTCATTCGCCCAGCGGTTATAATCACCGTGAATCACCTCACCCATCAGCCAGAACTCCGGTTTTACTTCATTTGCCACCCGCCTGAGCGCCTGCATATAATCAAAATCCAGTACATCCGCCGCATCCAGACGAATTCCGTCAATGTCAAATTCACTGACCCAGAAACGCACGACGTCACAGATATAGTCTCTGACTGCCGGATTGCGCTGGTTTAACTTGACAAGCAGATTATATCCGCCCCAGTTTTCATAGGAAAAACCATCATTATATTCGTTATTTCCGCCAAAATTAACATTACAGAACCAATCCCTGTAGGGAGAGTTTTCCCTGTTTTTCTTTACATCCTGAAAAGCAAAAAAATCCCGTCCCGTATGATTAAAAACGCCGTCTAAAATCACCTTGATACCCTGTTCATGGCACTTCGCCACAAACTCCGTCAAATCTTCATTTGTTCCAAGCCTGCTGTCCAACTTTCTGTAATCCGTCGTTTCATATCCATGTCCGACTGATTCAAAAAGCGGTCCGATATAGATTGCGTTACAGCCGATATCCTTAATATGAGTTATCCACGGAAACAGCGTACACAGACGATGTTCCGGCTCTCCATAGGAATTTTCTTTAGGCGCTCCGGTAAGCCCTAAAGGATAAATGTGATAAAATACTGCCTCATCATACCATGCCATTAATATATCCCCCTAAATTGTATTATCTTCATTCTTAGAAACTCCTCAATTTATCCGTTCCGTCATCTACCGTATTTTCGATTGACTTAATGGTAATATCATAACCATAACTTTCATTGACTGCTACATGCACCCTGTCTCCAACTTTATGCCCTAAAAGCGCTTTCCCTAACGGCGATTCCGTGCTGATAAGCCCTTCTAACGAATTACCGCGGACAGTCGTCACCAGTTTATAAGTTTCCGTACTGCCGTCTTCTTCAAAAAACACTTCCACCGTATTGTTGACGCCTACTTCATCTTCTGCGGATTCATCGGAAATTACAACCGCCGTCTTAATCATCCTTTCCAGATAACGGATACGGCTCTCATTCTGGTTCTTTACCTTTTTTGCCGCATGATACTCAAAATTCTCGCTTAAATCTCCATGCGCTCTCGCCTCCTTGACATCCTCCAATGCTTCTTTCCGCACCACTATCTTACGATATTCAATCTCTTCCTGCATTTTTTTGATATCACTTTCGGTTAATTCGTTGTGCATGTTTCTCTCCGTTCCTTTCTCATTGCACCTTCAATGCATTTTCACAAAATCTGACCGTATCACGTTTTACCATGATACGGTCATTAATATACCATGCTCATTTCTCAACTTGCGATGTTTGTGCTGGCACAAACTCGCGGTTGAAAGAATGCAATTCTTTCAACCTTCTATACTGTCTGGAATTTGCTGATATAAACAGGGAAGCTGTCTGCACCCTTCATTGCTTTTCCGGCGCTTATTGTAACATTTTTATCGGTAATGAGATATTCAATATCCGCTCCCGCCTCTACTACGGTTCCCTGCATCAAAATACAGTTTTTCACTTTCGCGCCTTTTGCAATCTTGACATTTCTAAACAAGATGCTGTTCTCTACTTCTCCCTCAATGATACATCCGTCAGCTGACATTACATTCTGCACTTTTGCGCCGTCTACATATCTGGTCGGATTGCCGCCGTGCAGCTTTGTATAAATAGGTGCGCCTTCGAAAAGAGCGCTCAGGTTATATTCATCCAAAAGCTTCATATTCTCATCATAGTAACTCTTTAAGCTGCTGATACGTGCAATATAGCCATCGCATTTATATGCCTGTACATTAATACGATTCAGATTCGGCAGCAAAATATCGCGTTCAAAATACTGGTGTCCGTGAACGGAAGCTTCTTCAATCAACTTAATCAAAAATTCTCTCTTCAACACATAAATATTCATGGAGAAATTCTGAACGCCGCTCTCTTTGGAGTTTACATAAATCTTTTCCACTTTGCCGTCCTCAATATCGAACGTATAATAAAATCCTTTGTCCGGAGAGGAATTCTGAACAATGCTTTCCGGCAGTTCCTGCTCATTATAAGCAATGGTAACATCCGCGCCGCTTTCTATATGTTGATTTAACATTGCTTTGAAATCAAAATTTACCGCTATGTTCGTATCGGTGATAAAAGCATATTCTTCTTTTTGTCCCTTTAAGAAATTCAGGATACCTGCCAATGCGCCTACACGTCCAACGTAAGGTTTTGCATCTTTTTCAGCAAACGGAGGGAATATATTCAAACCGCCGTTTTTACGAACCAAATCCCACTCACGTCCGGAAGCCAGATGGTCCATCAGAGAATGATAGTTGTTGTTTACCATGATGGAAACATTGCTGATATCACAATTTGTCATACTGGATAAAATAAAGTCAATCAGGCGGTAACGGCTGGCAAATGGAATGGAAGCCATCAAACGCACATTGACTAACTCCGGAACCCATGAATCGTAACTATTAGGAAATATGATACCAAGTGCACTTGTCTTAGAATTTACCATTGTTCTTCACCGCCTTCCACATTTTTATTTACCATCGCCTTCGGTCCGATTTTCGCATTATCGCCAATCGTAATGCCCGTACCAATCGTTGCAACACCGTTCTCATCACCGGACGGCATAGCTCCTACTACGGCATTCTCTCCGATAGTAACATTTTCCGCTACAATACAATGCTTTACAACTGCGCCGGATTTAATCACCGTATTTCCCATAACAACCGCATCTTCAACCACAGCGCCTTTTTCCACTTTTACGCCCTCGAACAGAACCGAATGCTTTACCATACCCTTTATCTGACAGCCGTCAGTTACCATTGCATTTTCCACAACAGCGCCTGTACTGATCATATGTCCCGGCATTGCGCTCTTACGGCTGTATATCTTCCAATCTTCATCAAATAAATTGATACCGCTGTGTTCCGGGTCTAAAACTTCCATATTTGCTTCCCATAAAGAGGAAATTGTTCCGACATCTTTCCAGTATCCGCTGAAATGATAAGCGTACATTCTACGCTGGTCTCTAAGAAGATTCGGAATAATATTGTTACCGAAATCATTTTCGGAATTAGGGTCTGCTTCATCTTCTTCCAGATATTTTTTCAAAATATCCCAGTTGAAAATATAAATACCCATAGATGCCAGATTGGACTTCGGCTCCTTCGGTTTCTCCTGAAATTCCGTAATTTTATCGTTTTCATCCGCTACCATCAGACCGAAGCGGGATGCCTCCTCCCAAGGAACCTCCATAACCGCAACGCTGAACTCCGCATTCTTTGCTTTATGGAATTCCAAAAAGTCATTGTAATCCTGCTTGCATATCTGGTCGCCGGATAAAATAATTACATACTGCGGGTCATACCTCTCAATAAAAGAAAGATTCTGATAAATTGCGTTTGCCGTTCCCTTGTACCAGTCTGATTTGTCCGCTTTTTGATAAGGCGGCAGAACATGTACACCCCCATAGAGACGGTCTAAATCCCACGGCTGCCCGTTGCCGATATACTCATTCAGTACAAGCGGCTGATACTGTGTTAAAATACCTACCGTATCAATTCCGGAATTCACACAGTTAGACAGCGGAAAGTCTATAATACGATATTTTCCGCCGAACGGAACTGCCGGTTTCGCAAGTTTCTCTGTCAGTGCATACAGGCGGGAACCCTGTCCACCGGCAAGAAGCATTGCTATCATTTCTTTTGCCATAATCTCACCCTCCATACATATAGTCTTTATATAAAAATAATACCTCATATTGACAATAAAAGGAAGTCTCAAATTTGATTATTTTACTTCCGGCAAAACTCTTCCATTATAGTATACTTATCTCGCATTTTTTGATTCCGCTCATATAAATCCGCAAACCTCTCCAGTGCCCCACGAATTTCGATATGCTGGGAATCTACCGAGATAAAATAAGGGTTTAACTGGCTGAACAATACCGTTCCAAACCGTCAGGAAGGCTTTCTCCAAATCCCTCTCGTAGAGGTTACCGCTCTTACAGCCCACCTCGCCTTTCTTCTGGTAGCGTTTGCCGCACTGCCATACCCTGACCTTCCTGCCGCTGCGCGTCCATGTCCGCCGCCAGTACACCGCTCCGCATTTCCCGCACACTACCTTGCAGGTGAAGGGCTGCACGTCCGTGTACCTCCCAAGCGTCCGTAATTCGTGTGCTTCCCGGAAAAGCCGCCTGCGCTCTAATTCCAACTGCACCGCATCCCACAGTTCCCTGTCAATGATCGGCGGGTGGCTGTCCTTCACATAGACCTGCTCAATCTGCCCCGTGTTCTTCACCGTCCTTTTACTAAGGAAATCAGCGGTGTAATATTTCTGCAAAAGTGCATCGCCTTTGTACTTGCCAACCCCATATGTAAAATAGGTAAACAAGCATAAAATAGCAAAATAATCAATTATAATAAAGATAAAGGACTCCTCATAATCAAAAAAAACATACTCGGATAGAAAAAACATCCGTT
>CAMWMM010000147.1 GCA_947175285.1 uncultured Lachnospiraceae bacterium | reverse complement strand
TAAACCCCATTGTAATATTGGTACCATCGGTCACGTTGACCATGGTAAAACAACTTTAACGGCTGCTATCACAAAGGTACTTGCTGAAAGAGTAGCAGGTAACACAGCTACAGATTTCGAGAATATCGATAAAGCTCCGGAAGAGAGAGAAAGAGGTATTACAATTTCTACTGCTCACGTTGAGTACGAGACAGAGAAGAGACACTATGCACACGTTGACTGTCCTGGACATGCTGACTATGTAAAGAACATGATCACAGGTGCAGCTCAGATGGATGGTGCTATCCTTGTTGTTGCAGCTACTGACGGTGTTATGGCTCAGACAAAAGAGCACATCTTATTATCCCGTCAGGTAGGTGTACCTTATATCGTAGTATTCATGAACAAATGCGATATGGTAGATGATCCTGAGTTACTTGAATTAGTAGAAATGGAAATCACAGAGCAGCTTGAAGAGTATGAATTCACAGACTGCCCGATTATCAAAGGTTCCGCTTTGAAAGCTCTGGAAGATCCTAACGGTGAGTGGGGCGACAAGATTATGGAATTAATGTCAACAGTTGACTCTTATATTCCGGATCCTCAGCGTGATACAGATAAGCCTTTCCTGATGCCTGTAGAGGACGTATTCTCTATCACAGGCCGTGGTACTGTTGCTACAGGTAGAGTAGAGCGTGGTACACTTCATATGTCTGATGATGTTGAAATCGTTGGTGTTAAGGAAGAAACACAGAAATCCGTTGTAACAGGTATTGAAATGTTCCGTAAGTTACTGGATGAGGCACAGGCTGGTGATAACATCGGTGTTCTGCTTCGTGGTATCCAGAGAACAGACATCGAAAGAGGTCAGGTTCTTGCAAAACCGGGTTCTGTAACATGCCACAAGAAATTTACAGCTCAGGTTTACGTTTTAACAAAAGATGAAGGTGGACGTCATACTCCTTTCTTCAACAACTACAGACCTCAGTTCTACTTCAGAACAACAGACGTAACAGGTGTATGTAACTTACCGGATGGTACAGAAATGTGCATGCCTGGTGATAACGTAGAGATGACAATCGAATTGATTCATCCTATCGCTATGGAGCAGGGTCTTACATTCGCTATCCGTGAGGGTGGTAGAACAGTTGGTTCAGGCCGTGTGGCTACTATCATTGAATAAATAGTAAAAGCTAGACTTTATGGGGCTTTCCGAGAAATCGGGAAGCCCTTTTTGAAATTTTGCAACAGTGGAAAAGTTGTAGGCGGTGCCATACTATAAATCAATATACTCTTTCGAGGGTTTCATACAATTTACCATCAGTGCTTATATTGACAAAAGATGTTCCGCAAAATTTGAAAAAATGCTATAATAATTTTATGTTAAAAAATGGGCGTATACATACTCGTGGTTTTTAATCGGAAGAAATATTATTATTTTGAAAGATAACAATGTAAATAGCCTATAATCTAAAATGTATCTTTGTTTAATGGCATGGAGTGTCGTATTTTTGAGATGTACCATGTATTTTAGGGAAAAGTAAGTAGTTTTTAGAAAAGAAGCCTAAAAGGCTTATATAGTAGCAGTTATGAGAAGAAAGTTATAAATCCATAGAGGAGGAACAGCAGATGAAGTGTCCAATAGAATATATTCTTTCAGAGGAAGATTTGAATCTTTGTATAGAGTTTTCTGAGCAAAGTGCCCCAACCCAACAAGATATCGAATTTGGTCAGAATGATATTAAGGCAAGAGATGTACAAGAGATAGCACGAGACAATTTAATAGGTAAAATTGCTGAGGTAGCGTTTAAAAGGATTATTGAAAAAAATTATCCCGATGCAGGAAAGATTCCGTTGGATTTTTCTGTTTACCAAAGAGGTGAGTATGACAATCAAGACACTAATATAAATGAAACTTTAATTGATATCAAAGCAACACGTGAGGGAGGAGAGTGGTTTCTTATTGAGTGGAATAAACTGAATTTTCGCGCTAGAGAAAAAAATTTACCTCATTATTTCGTTTTTTTTACAGTTGGCTGGGATAGAAGAAGCGATCAACCAACTGGTAGGGCAACATTTGAAGGGATTGTCCCAATTGAGTGGTTGAGTAAAGAACATGTGCTTAGTGAATCAAGGATTCTGGTGCTAAAAAAGGGAGAGAAGATTCCGGGGAAAAATGTATGTTTGCAGGCAGATAATTATGGAATAAACAAAAAATATATAAGCAGATCATTGGACTATTATATGAAATTGATGATGCATAATACAGAAAAGTACAATACAGATAATTTTGAACTTCCATAAAAGGTGTTTCTTCTAACAGAGAATTTATTTTAGAAAATGGAGATAAAGTATAATGAATGCAGAAGATGTAAAGGAGTTCAGACTTGGGGAATTGTTTTGCGGACCGGGAGGACTTGCGCTTGCTGCTATAACTGCCAAGATAGATGATCCAGAATACAAGATAGTTCATAAATGGGCAAATGATTATGATTTAGATACCTGTAATACATATCGGAGGAATATATGCCCAGAGGATGAGGAGAGCGTTATCTGTGGCGATGTAAGAAAACTGGATATAGAACCATTAGGGGATATTGATGCGTTAGCGTTTGGATTTCCATGCAATGATTTCTCTGTTGTAGGTGAGCAAAAAGGATTTAATGGGACTTTCGGACCGTTATATACATATGGTGTAAAAGTATTGAAGAAATATCAGCCTTTATGGTTTCTTGCCGAAAATGTCGGCGGGCTGAAAAGTGCGAATGAGGGAAAAGCTTTTGAAAAAATAAAAGATGATTTGATTAAGGCTGGATACAGAATATATCCTAATTTGTATAAATTTGAGGAGTATGGTGTTCCGCAGGCAAGACATCGTATGATTATTGTGGGCATACGGAAAGATTTACCCTATGAATTTAGGATACCTAGTCCTGCGCCCTATAAGGATATTGATGTGACCTGCAGAACGGCGATTGAAATTCCTCCTATTCCCGCTGATGCGGCGAATAATGAGCTGACAAAGCAGTCGGCACAGGTAGTAGAGAGATTGAATTATATTAAGCCGGGGCAGAATGCGTTTTCAGCAGACCTTCCGGAAAGACTTAAGCTGAATGTTAAAGGGGCAAAAATCAGTCAGATATATAAAAGATTAGATCCTGACAAGCCGGCGTATACAGTGACGGGTTCCGGAGGCGGAGGGACACATATTTACCATTATGCTGAACCGAGGGCATTGACAAACAGGGAAAGGGCAAGGCTTCAGACGTTTCCAGATGATTATGTTTTTGAAGGCGCTAAAGAATCAGTCAGAAAGCAGATAGGTATGGCAGTTCCCTCTAAAGGGGCAAGAGTTATTTTTGAGGCTATATTAAAGACTTTTGCCGGAATCCCCTATGAGAGTGTGGATGCGTATACTGGAAGCGATGATTAGAAAATGAGGTAAAGATATGCTTAATTATTGGTGGGTGACAAGACCAAAAAGGAAATTAAATTCTGTGCCGGAAGTGCTGGCGGCATTTGCAGATTTATCGCTTAATCAGGAGTGGGATGGACAGAGGGATTCACATTTAGCATATGAAGATGCTTTGGAAGCTGCAGGATTAAAGCGAAAAGGTGAGAGGCGCGATCAAACGGGCGGCGGGGCAAGGACATATAAAGCGTGGCTTGCCAGTCTTGGGTTGATTTTCACACAGGAATCAACAGGTAAGATAAAGTTGACTTTAGCAGGAGAAGCTATTATGAATGGTGATTCTCCGGTAGACGTATTGACAAATCAGATACTGAAATATCAGTTCCCCTCATCATTTTCGCTTGGAAGAGGTGTACAGGTAGCTGAACGGTTTAAAATCAGACCATTCAGATTTTTATTAAAACTTCTTGATGATAGTAAAATTGGTTATCTGACGGAAGAAGAAATTGCTAAAATTGTTGTTACAGAAGCCGAGAACGAAAGCGATAAGTGCTTTAATTACATTGTCGATAGAATTCTTCAGTTCAGAAATTTTGGTGACAGCTGTTTAGAGGAAGATTTTTTCCAAAAATACCAGTCTTCTAAAGGTGAGGTTAATCCAGAACACCCATACAGTCATTTGATGGATTTAGCGAATACCATTATTAATTGGCTTGAGTATACGCAGCTTGCTAAAAGAGAGGATGGAAAAGTAGAAATTCTTGATGATAAGCGGGATGATGTTAGAAAAATTTTAAGTGATAAGCCTAATTTCATTGACCGTCCGGAACAGCATGAATATTTTCAGCGGAAATATGGCATAGATCCTAAACATAAAAAGGACAGCCGAAACCTTGCTATGACACAGACTGTTACCGCAATGCTGATTGCTAGGCAAAAGGTAAGACAGGCTTATATTGCGGAATCGCTGGAACGCCCGATTACAAAAATAACACCATTAGTTGTTGATTACATTGTGCAGAGAACGGGAATAGATGGAAAAACAGTTGAGGATATTTTGATCGAAACATATCCGAATGGTTCTGTTGGTGCATTTATGACTAAATACTTTGAAATGGCATTTAAGGGGCGCGATGAAGCGACAGAGTTTGAGAAAGCAACGGTAGAATTGTTCCAAGATGTGTTTGGATTTGAGTCAAAGCACGTCGGACCGATTGGATTAACGCCGGATGTATTGCTTCTTTCTGATGAAAGCGGATTTCAGGCGATACTGGACAATAAGGCATATCATAAATATACAATCAATAATGACCATTATAACCGCATGGTGCATAATTATATTGGCAATATAGGAAATTACAGCAAATCGGACAAGCCGCTTGCCTTTTTCTCGTATATTGCGGGCGGTTTTGGAAGTAACATTGACAAACAGCTTAAAAATATAGTTGATGCAACAGATGTGAATGGTTCAGCAATCAGTGTGTCAAATGTGATTAAACTGGTGGAGCAGCATAGAGAAAAGCCCTATACGCATGATCGCCTAAAAGATATTTTTAGTGTCAACAGGCAGGTGCTGATGAAGGATATTATATAGGATAGTGATATGATAGATGGATAATCTTACAAAAGAGCAACGTAGAAAGAATATGCAATGTATCAAGTCGAGGGATACTGGTATTGAACTGAAACTGCGGAAATCATTGTGGAATAAAGGGTATCGTTATCGGAAGAATTATGATAGGTTGCCGGGTAAACCTGATATTGTATTGACGAAATATAAGATAGCAATTTTTTGTGACAGTGAGTTTTTTCATGGAAAGGATTGGGAAGTATTAAAGCCGAGGTTAGAAAAAAGTAATAACAGCCAATATTGGATCAGCAAGATTGCAAGAAACAGAGAGCGCGATGATGAAATAAATAAGAGATTGTTGTTTGAGGGATGGACGGTTATTCGCTTTTGGGGGAAAGAGATACAGAAGAATGTTGATGCGTGTGTGAAAGTGGTTGAAGAAACAATATGGGATATAAAATTTCAACAAGACGAACATTAGATTATAGTATTGTATGTTTTTGAATTGGATACACAGTGTGTAGCCGATTGGTAAGAAGGTGAGTTTGGCGAAATAGGAGGGGGATAGATGAGGAAGAATTTCAATTTTATAAGGATGTAGAAGATATTTTGGGAAAAACAAGAAGCAATGTCTATGTGATAGCGAATGATATTATGACTTGTTCTTACTGGAATGTTGGAAAACGGATTGTGAAATGGGAATTGAAGGGTTCGGTAAAAGCAAAGTATGGACATACATTATCAAAAGATAAGCGTAGAATTATCAGATCAGTATGGAATAGAGTTTTCTATCGTAAATATATAAAATTGTATGCGACTTTATGTTACATTTCCACAGGATGCTTTGGAACAGAAAGAACTTGACTGTTCTGGGGTAAATGATGATGGAGCATCTTAATAGGTTGGATGAAAATTTGATGAATAGATAGTGTAATGCAAGTGTTTTTAATGATATAATAAGATTGCAACAATTGAGACTTGTTAAGTTTCGGATACAAATTTATGAAAAAGGTGTTTATAAATTTTTGAAACAACTGTTTCGTTGTAAGAAGGTTCAGTTAAATCAAAGGTATTAAGGATGATGAGGTGATATTATGCCATGTGTGGCAATAGATTTGTTTTGTGGAATAGGTGGATTGACGAAGGGATTGTCTCTAGCAGGCATTGATGTGACCGCAGGATTTGATGTAGATGAAAGTTGTAGGTTTGCTTATGAAGCAAATAATAATGCAGAATTTTTGTGCGAGGATGTAACGACTATTCAAGCACAAGCAATAAATCAAAGATATCCGCAAAACGCAATTAGAGCTTTAGTGGGATGCGCCCCATGTCAGCCATTTTCTAGATATTCTTGTAGATATAGAAAAGAAGGTCATAAAGATGATAAGTGGAGGTTGTTATATTCGTTTGAACGGTTAGTAAGAGAAGTTTTGCCAGAAATAGTTTCTATGGAGAATGTACCTAATTTAATTAACGAGAATGTTTTTTGTGATTTTGTGAATGCATTAGAAGAATTGAATTATTTTGTTGATTATAAAGTAGTATATTGTCCAGATTATGGAGTCCCACAGCATCGTAAACGCTTGGTGTTATTAGCATCTAGATTGGGAGAAATTCATTTGATTCCACCTATGTATTCAGAGAAAAATTATTTGACAGTAAGAGAGGCCATTGGTCATCTTCCACATCTTAATGCTGGTGAAATATGCGAAGAAGATTCCCTGCATCGTTCAAGCGCTTTGTCGGAAATTAATATGCGAAGGATACAGCAATCTGTTCCGGGGGGAACATGGAGAGATTGGGACGATGAATTAAGGTTGAGTTGTCATAAGAAAGTATCAGGGCATTCATTTCCTTCTGTTTATGGGAGGATGGTATGGGATAAACCATCTCCTACAATTACTACACAGTTTTATGGTTATGGTAACGGCAGATTTGGACATCCCGAACAAGATAGAGCCATCTCTTTGCGTGAAGGTGCTATTTTACAGTCTTTTCCAGATGATTATATTTTTGCTGATGAAGAGCATCCGGTATATAAGAGGGAAGTTGGAACACATATAGGTAATGCTGTTCCAGTCGAATTAGGAAGGGCGATTGGTATGAGTATTCAAAGACACGTAGAAATGTTTGGAAGAAGATGAGTGGAGGAAAAAATGGAAAAGGTTAGAGAAGTCAAAGAAGAGCAAAAAATAATAGAATCAGCGAAGCAGATTAGTGAAAAAAAGCAAGATATCAAATTTGATACAAGAGATTATCCTATAAATTATTTAGTTAGCCAATATGAAAAAAATGAATTCTATATACCATTGGAATATCAGAGAAAGTTCATATGGGGTGATAAAGATCGTTGCTTTTTTATTGAATCTATTCTAATGGGATTGCCTGTTCCTTTTATGTTTTTTGCTGATACATCCGATGGTAGAATTGAAATTGTAGATGGAGCACAAAGAACACAAACTTTGGTGCAGTTTTGTCAAAATGATTTGGAATTACAAGGATTACAGATTTTGACAGAGTCAAATGGATTTAAGTTTGAAGATTTAGATCCGGCAATTCAAAGAAAATTTCTTAACATGAATATTAGAGTTGTATTCTTAGAAGAGGGAACAACTGAAAAAGTTCGTCAGGAAATATTTAAGAGGATTAATACAGGTGGGCAACATGTAAAAGCGGCAGAGGCTAGAAGAGGGGCGTTTGAAGGAAAGTTTAAAGATTTTTTGGAAGAGTGTGTTAAAATACAGAAATTTAATGAATTGGCGCCAAGAACCAAAGTTACCGAAGATAGGTATGAAGGATTTGAAATGGTTTCTAGATTTTTTGCATATTCAGATAATTATGAGAATGATTTTGAAGAATATACTGGAAATGTTACGCAGTATATTGATAATTATGTTGAAAAACAAAATGAATTGTGTGAAAATGAAAGTCAGATTATTGAAGACTGCCGAAATAGGTTTAATGCAATGTTAGATTATGCGGAAAAAATTTTTGGCAAAAGAGGGTTTCGAAAAACACTTACATCAAAATCTACACCCAGAGCAAGATTTGAAGCATTATCCGTTGGGATTGCACTGGCACTTAAAACAAATCCTGAATTACCAGTCAGAGATATTTCCGACTGGATAGATGGTGATGAATTTGCAAAGTGTACTCGGTCAGATGCTGCTAATAATAAAAATAAGTTGGTTGGAAGAATTGATTTTGTTAAAAATAAGTTACTTGCAGGTGAGTAAATGATAACATTTAGAGATACTTATGATAGTAGAAAAAAAGAAATAGAAGATTTTTTGGAATTAATGGAATTTTTAGAAAAAAAAGAAAATGATAGAGAAGATGGAGTGAGTAAATTTAGCGAATTTTTTCATTCCGAGGACTTGGGAGTACGTTTAACTTATCAGTCTTTAATCAATATTTTGAAGTCTAATGTTTCTTTGATGATTTATAATATAATAGAGTATACAGTTGCAAACTTGGTAGATAGTATATATGATGAAATAAGATTAAACCAATTATCTTATGTAGATGTTAATGAATCAATTAAAGGATTGTGGCGAAAAACTATATTAAAGGCGGCAAATGATCCTAATGCAAATTTCAATACTTTTTTGAAAAAGAATGAGGAAATAATAGCAACTATATTAAGAAATAATACATTGGAATTAAATTCGCGAAATACGTTACCGGGTGGAAATTTAGATGGTATTTCTATTAGAGAAGCTTTTGAATCACATGGTATTCAAGTTCAAACAAGTAGTCGAAATTATAGACCGGATATATTAGGAGAAATTAAAGAAAATAGAAATAATTTGGCACATGGTTCAGTATCATTTGTTGATGCAGTACGAACAGATAGTATTTCTGATATTAAAAGAAATGAAACTTTTGTGGTGGCTTTCTTAGAAGAATTGATTGATACTGTAACTGCATATATAAATGAACAAAAATATAAGATGGTTAATACATAATTTCTGTAGGGAAGCTTGATTTATCCTGAGTGGGTTTCTTTAATAAATTGACAGCAACACATTGGCAATATATGAGTTGTTGCAGGATAAACTGGCTGATGCACTGTTAGATATCCAAAAAGAATATGAAATAGGTAACTTGTTAGCTGTATTAAGTAAAAATAATGTTATTGATACGGATTCATAAAATCGGTAGCGATCATATTGGATATTGAAACAATAGCTTAAATAAACCATAGATAAATTTATTCAAGAATATTCAAGGTTTACCCAAGCTCGTGCTTCTAAAATGCTTTTAAAATTTTCAATAACCAGAAAAATAAGCTGATATTGAGGGTAATATAAATAAAAAAATCCCCATTTTATCATGGTTTGCGATATAGATAAACGCTCCGTAGCAACGTGAGGGTGGTAGAACAGTTGGATCAGGCCGTGTTGCTACTATCATTGAATAATCAATTGAGTTACAGTAAATTAAAGGCTTCCGGAGATTTCTCTGGAAGCTTTTTAAATGCATAAATATCGGAAAAAATTGTGGTGTAGGATTTGCCCCTTACTTTTATTGCTATAATCCCACAAATATATTATACTTAGTGAAAGCAAATCTTAATCCTTAGTCAAGCTGTTATAAGGATTACCCTTTGAGGTTTCAGCAGTAGGTTGCCCTATGTGTCAATCAGAGTATTTGCCAGATTTTATAAGGAGGTCAAATACAAATTATACTTCTCATTTTATGAGAAAGGGAAGTATAACACATGAAAAAACTTATGGATTTAAACAAAGAAACTGCTATTCTGTTGTGGGTGCAGCAG
>CAMWMM010000146.1 GCA_947175285.1 uncultured Lachnospiraceae bacterium | reverse complement strand
CCATAGCCCGGACTTCCTCAAAAAGGACATGCCTCGCTCCGCATTGATATATATAACGGATCCGCTCCTCCTGAATGTGGCTGCAAATAAATGCATATCCGTCCTCAAAAGACATGGTTTCACCACAACCGGTACATGCAATCAGATGTGCCAGCGACATCAGCAGCCAATATCTACGGATCCCTTCCGCTGAACGGATCTGGTATCTGTCAAATGCCAGTTTGTTCTTTGACTGACGGAAAAATACTTCCACCGGCCATCGTTCCACATATTTGTCCAGAATCTCCTGGGTACTTAATGAAACATCTGTGCTGATGAAAGCCCACAGGGCTTTGGGAGTATGGAATGCATCCTTCGGATAAGTGATCAGTACCACTGCATTTTCAATACCATTAAGGTTTCCTTCATACCGGTAGACATAATATTCCCGGCTGTGAGCGGTCACAAAGCTGACAGCGGCATCTGTTTTCCGTATATGCAGGGCTAACTCACTGAGCTTCTGTTTTATGCCGTGGGAATACAGTATCCGGTTCGTCTTCATGGCCCCAATTGTATAGAAGCCTTTTTTGATAAAAGCATCCATAATACTGCCGCATGTATACCAGCTGTCGCATAGGAAATAGGAGATCACTGGCGGCACAGGCAGTTCATCTGCGATCTCCTGCACAATCTTCACCTTTGACTTTGTCTTGTCATACATGACGATGGCATAATTGAGCACAATGTTATTGCAGGAGAGCATTACAGATACAGCCTGATGCCCATAATCCTGCTTTCCCTTAAGGTGGGACTGATGAAAATACGCATCTTCAATCGGATGCAGGGCCCGTGACGAAGGCTTTGTTTTGGAAGAGATGGTATCATCCACAATACAGAATACGGGTTTACCAGACTGCATGGCTTCTTTATAGATGAACTGTATGACAGTACTTTTGATTATATCTTCCAGTCCTGGATCATTCCATGTTCCTTTATTGAGGAAATGTGCAACCGTAGTACGATGACAGGGGCTGTATTTTTCGAAGTCAATGGTTTTTCCATGATATCCGAATGAAAAGACAGATATCAGTATGGCCATGATATGCTTCATGGTCGTCTGTGGAAAGATTTTGCATAAACTTAATTTTTTAAAGCAGTTGTAAAGCAGTTCAGAATGGTATATACTGTTTTCCATAAGGCATCATCCTTTGTAGGTTATTGTTTGTGTCAAAAACAGTATACACCCAAAAAGGCGTGATGTCTTTATTTTTCAGTCATTTAAGGAAACTTTGGTAAATTTTCAAATTTGCTCAATTATAGGAAAGATGTTATAGTATATCCTGCTGCCAAGGATTCAAATTTCTGTAGAAGACTTAGTCGTGGCATATTATGAACATTTATGGAGATAAGGGCTATGGGACAACAAATTATTAATGACCTGAACAATGTTACAATAGGGGGCAGCTATGTAGGGGGAAACAGTATTACGAACAATTATTATAACCAGCAAACTCAAAAGGATGTGAAGCAGGGGAATGACAAAACAATATTCCTCTCTTATAATTGGCACGATGGTGAAACTGCAGATAGAATTGATAAGTACCTGTCAAGGATTCCCGGAATAACTGTGAAAAGAGATGTGCGTGATATTGGTGCATGGAAAAGTATACGTGAGTTTATGAAGAGCATTCGTGAGCAGGATTACGCGGTTTTGGTTGTTAGTGATTCATACCTGAGATCAAAGAACTGTATGTTTGAAGTTACGGAGATTATGAAAGAACGGGAGTATGCAGACAGGATATTTCCGGCTGTTGTAGAGACAGGCATATATGATCCGTTGGTACGTGCGGAGTATATAAAGTACTGGCAGCAGGAATGTGATAAGTTGGAAGCTGCTATAAAGGGACTGGATCCGGCCAACGCGGTTGAGTTGTCAGCAGATTTGAAGCGCTATAAAAGCATTGCATCATCCATAGGTGAGTTTTTGAGTATGGTTGCTGATCGGAACAATCCAGATATTAAGGATGTGGAAGTACAGATAGAGAAAGCGATACTAAGGAGTTGATATTGGAGGTGGGGGATGGTGGATCAGAAAATAGATAATCATCTTGAAGAGGATAATGTACAGGGTGATTATATTGGAGGTAATCAGACAAAAAACTACTATGTATCAATGCTTCAGGGTTCTGAACGTGAATTTGTAGTTACGCACAATGCCGATATAAAGCCTACAACATATTTTACTGGGCGTGAAACGGAACTGCAGGAGCTGCGTCAGAGAATAGAGGAAGGGCGCAAATCTGCTCTGGTAAGTGGTATGGGCGGGATTGGGAAGACGCACATCTGCAGGAAATTATTTGAGGAATATAGTGCAAGAAACGGTAAAGGTAAAAATGTTCCATTCAAGCATATTGGCTATATTGAGTACGATGGCGATATGAATAGTAGCTTGCAGAACTGTTTAAAGTTTAGGAAACAGGCACAACAAGAGGATAATCAGGAGGCAGCATGGAAAGAACTGGAATATCTTGCATCGGGTGGGAAGCTGTTGCTATTTGTTGATAATGTGAATGTGTCAATAGGGGAGGATCCGAATCTGAAACGGTTAATGAGCATACCAGGAGCGGTTATCCTCACGTCCAGACGGAGGGTGTTCAGTAAGGAGTTTGAGCCGTATCGAATCGGCTTTCTCAGTACAGGAAAATGCAGGGAAATTTATGAAAAGATTCGTTATGAGGATGTCAAGAAAAGGTTATCAGAGGAAGAAGTATCGCATTTGGAATATATTATAGACACATTGGTGGCAAGGCACACTATTACTATTGAATTTTTGGCACATTTAGCTTGGAAAAAGAATTGGACAGTACAAGACCTGTGGGACGAACTGGATAAGAATAAGTTTCAACTGGAATACAAGGATGAAGAGGATAAGCTGGTAAATATCCAAAAAGAGTATGAGAAATTGTATAATCTGTCTGAATTGAGTGGAGAGGAGCAGAACATTCTTGAGGCATTTTCTGTGTTTCCATATATTCCTTTGGCGGCGGAGACATGTAATGAATGGCTTCTTGCGGATGCTGGTGTTAGTAAAGACGATGATATCTTGATGGGGTTATATCGGAAGGGGTGGTTGCAGTTTGATATTGATCAGGAGAGCTATGCTCTGCATCCGGTGTTTGCACAGTTCATTTATGAGAAATGTAAGCCGAAAGTGGAAAAGCATCCTAGATTAATCGAGTCATGTCAACGGTGTTTGAAAATACAAGAAAATGGTTCTGCTTTAGAAAGTCAGAAATACATTCCTTTTGCAGAAAGTATTGTTGAGAAAGTGGTCATGGAAAAAGATATAGAACATGTTAGTTTTATATCAAGTATTGCCTATTTGTTAAATTACATAGCAAATACCAAAAAGCGGAAGAACTGTATAAAAAGGGACTGCATATAAGCGAAAAGGTACTGGGAGAGGAGCATCCAGATACCGCCACGAGCTATAATAATCTAGCATATGTGTATGAGAGACAGGGAGAATACCAAAAAGCAACAACTTATTACCAAAAAGCATTTAATATTTTCTTAGTCAGGTTGGGGGCAGACCATCCAAATATACAAATTGTGTATAAAAATATGAAAGTAGTGTATTCTGAATGGAATCCAAAAGGCAATTTTGAGCAGTGGCTAGAGGAACAGAGACGAGAGATAAGAAAAAGCCCTTTTTCGTGTCATTAGGAATGAAACAAACAGATAGTTAAATGTAGGCAATACTGTAAAATTACATAAGCAGAAAAGGATGTAAAAACCTGCTGCCAGCGTGACATATTGGCAGCAGGTTTTCATTTTCGGTATGCCCATAAATGCAAATATCAGATATCTAAATCCAGTTCCGAGAAATCAATATATAGATTGTCATAGATATTAACTTTGATATTATCCTGAAAAGTATAAGTTTCCATTTCGAAATCTGTTTGATTAAGGTAATAAACGATCACTTTCTGACGGCGTGGGTCTACAATCCAGTATTCACGCACACCGTAATTTTTATAATAATATAGCTTGCGAATATAATCATCAGAAGGATTTCCAGGCGAAACAATCTCAATGATGAAGTCTGGCGCACCGTTGCAACGTTTTCCGTCCAATTTATCCTTGTCACATACAATCATAAGATCAGGCTGGACAATTATAAGAGGATTATCATCAAGTTTAACATCAAATGGAGCATGAAACACCCTACAGGAGCCTTTCTTGCTTTTGATATAGGTGTTGAGGATAGTAGTCAGCTCTGTGGAAATTGTCTGGTGGATTTCTGACGGACTGGCCATATCATAGACAACACCCTCAAAGACTTCTACTCGCCTGTTTTCTGGAAGAGCTTCGTACTGTTCCAGGGAGATGATTTCAGGCTGTGGTTGTAATGCTGGTGGCATAATATGCACTTCCTTTCTGGTTTTTGTATGTGGTTATATGTGTTGTATTCACATAAGGATTAATACAAGTGCTGGATGCTGTCATGTGACAGTAGTATGGTGTCAAGTAGGCAGCAGGGTTATTAGAAACATGTTTCGTAAAAACGGTTATTCCGAATCTCCTCAGACATAAAATGACAGATATTGTAATCGCAATCCTGATATTTTGTCTGGAAGTGCCTGTCTATCATAGCGTAGTAAGCATCTGGATCATATTCAAGGCCATCCAGATTGTCAGAGCTGCATAAGAAGGAGTCTATAACAGAATCCATTGCCTTAGTAGATAGTCTGGGGTGTTCTTTTCCAAAGGTCTTTTCATATACACTGTAATAGTATCTGATTATGTCAATATAAGGGTTGCAGTCCTGTATGTCATAAGACTGACATGATTTGATGATCTGCTTTTCCAGTATGGAAGGATTAAAAGGAGTTTTAACAATTTGTTTTGAACGAATACCCTTTAATCCTTCAACTCTCTTTGTAGTAGTCTTTGTGTAGTCTATGGTATTAGTCTGTTCATTTTGAACGCTTCCATCGTGCCAATTTGAACAGACGTGGAAACAAGGTTATTTAGTGCTGCATAGTTAATGGAATACCACTTTGTTTTATCAAATTCGGCCATATTATAATTGCCAACAGTCAATAAATTCATGTTTTCCAATTTGGTAAAAGTGCGGCGGATAGTCATAATAGACCAGAACGGGAACTGCTCCTGCCATTGCTCATATGTGTTATACACCCAATAGTGGCTATCAATGTAATCCTGCTGCCGTTGTTCTTTCCCTATGAGCCAGTAATGGATTTGCTGCAATACAATGGATTCATTCAGTCCAATCAGCGTGGCAAGCTTGGGCATGACCAGCAGAGGACGTTCATCAAGTGCGGTGCACATGCTTTTTTTGTTTACATTCCGAACAAATCGGCATGGGTGCCGGTTCGGTCAAGCTTTAGTTCATTGTCGGTCTGCTTGTATATGAGCAGCCAGTCTGGCTCTATGTGGCATTCTCTATATCCAGAGTAATTGCCGCTTAGATTATGGTCTTTGTTCTTTGCCGGTAATGGTGCAGGAATGCGGAGGGTATCAATGGCCTGCTGCAATAGTGTCATTTTATAATCACGTTTGACACAGGTCTTGAAATCCTTTTTGAATTTGGTGGAATACCGTACATTGAGCATGGCTATCCCTCCATTAGTTCAGCAAACAGCTCTTCTGTGCTGCCGGTGAATAAGGTACCACCACCGCTTTCCAGTTCCTTTATTGAGGCTATGGTTTCAGCATTTGGCATTTCCTCCGGGACTGCTGCCCCCTGCAGATAGGCGACGATATAGTACATTTTGCTGTCTGGTATCTGGTCTATGAGATTTTTGGCGAGTTCCTTATAACTCATGGTGAACACTTCCTTTCGTGGTTATTGTATGCGGTTTAGTTTATTCTTTGGAACCACCAGCATCCCGTTCTATGCGTTCATCAATGGCCTTTTTGATGTAGCCATTGATTGGTTCACCTACTGACTTGGCAGCAGCCTTGATTTCCTCATATTTTTCCTTTTGGACATTTAGAGGAATACGTTTTAACTTATCTTTGGCATATTGCATATCATATTGTTTTTTAGTTTCATTTGTTGGCATTCACTCACTTCCTTTCATTTGCGCTAATTGGGCACTATATTTTAGGAATATCATTTCCACCTTACATGAAAGTATATCATAATTTGATAACTATGCACATAGTAATATTAAACAAAAACTAGGTGCATAGTCTATGCAATATTACTATTTACTAGGTACATAGTAAAAACAAAACAACAAAATAGGACAAGCGAAAACAGACGGAGTATCGGAAAAGGAAAGGAGCAAATCATATGAAGGATATAAGCACAATCCGGAGAACAGTAGCAAAAATGGCAAACCGGTTACACAAGCTCGGCTACACACTTTCAAAGGCATTCAAAACAGCTTGGACAAGAGTTAAAGAAGTTATGACAATAAAAGCGCAGGGCGTGACATTAGGTAACAGACAGGGTTTATTGCAGTTCATAGCAGGAAGAAAGCCGGAAGAGCTCACCACATACCTGAAAAGGGACAAGGCAAACACATTCGATAAATACGCGGTGGCTGTAGTAGTTGGAATAAAGGGCGTAGGATATGCGCACATCGGATATCTGCCAAAAGGCTTGGCGCAAAGTCTGGCAGGCATAATAGACAAAGGGATTGCACTGCAGGTAGATACGGAAGTGATCGGTGGCTACAGTTATAAAGAGACGCTCGGAGCCCTGATAAACATCACAATATGAAAAAGGGGGATTCAGATGGATTACAGTTATTTGACAATTGAGGACTGCATCAAAAAACGGGAGAACGAGAACCTGGCAGCAGTCATTGAGAACGGAGCCATTACAGGATTTGTCGAAGAAAAGCGCTCCTGTTAGTACCGCAAATACCAACAGGAGCAGGTAACCCGTCAACCAAGCAAATTGAAAGGTATGCAGGTATTATAATATGCCTGCTGCCCATTGTCAAAGAAAAGAGGTAAAAAAATTGCAGATCGAAGAAACAGTCGTATCAAACAGCACTGCTGCCAAAGTCGTGAGCATGAATGACTATGGCAGCAGGAGAAAGAAGCAGGCTGAAAAGCAGCGACGGAGATTCCAGACCGCGGATGATAAGTTTGCATCACTTGATGAAATGAGACAGAGGGGCGTATTGTCATATGTGATCGGATACATAGAGGCCGCAAGGGATATGATCTCATCCGGCAGACAGGCACGCACCAATGAAGTGTCATTGTTATTTGGGGTTATAGAAGAATCAATAAATGAGTCATAGAATGGAGGAATAATATAAGATGGAGTATACAGAGGCGTTAAAAAGCGTGCTGCGGAGGCAAAGAGCGACCTGATTAGGTGAATATATAAGTCGAATCTGTTCAATCTACTAAATGCTGAAAACGACCAGTCAAAGGGAGAACGAGAGGCGTAGAATGCTTTCATGGAAACACTGGGAAGCATGACAGGGGACGCGCCTATGAAAATGAGGAATGATGTAGAGGACCGGGCACAAGATTTTGGAAATGAGAGGGAGGAGACAAAATTCAGGATAGGGTTTCACGTTGCCATGCGGTTATGCATAGAGGGGATGAACAAAGGTATCAGATGATGGATAGTACCCTGGTGAAGGAGCTTTCAGCCATACGAGCTAATATTGTGAGCATAGAAGGAATAATCGAAGCGCTGATGAGGGGTGCATACAATGGCACAAAGATAGAACATATCGGTAACTCGTTAGAGATATTGAGGGAATATATAGGGCTAAGAAGCTCGATATGCTGATACAAGGACCAGAGGAAAGGGATGAGCACAGTAGCAGAGCATAAGTATTTTTTCTCGGCAGGGGATATTGCAGCAGATCTCTCCATCAGCGGGGAGGAGGCAGCAGGGCTTGTAAAGGAGCTGCATAAGGAATTAAAAGCAGCAGGCTATATGGTAGTATCCGGGAAGGTTCCGTCTGCATGGTATTCTTTACGGCAGCAGTGGTTTGTTCTGGAGCGTGTATTGGTTCCTCTGTGCTGATGGCAGCAGACACGGAAGGATTAGACATTGTTGGGACATTTTCCATTATATCCCCGGGCTGACAGTTGAGGGCGTCATATATTTTTCCAAGTGTGTCAGTCCTGACAGTTTCATCTTTTGCTAATCTTGCCATAATAGAAGCTGTAATACCTGCCCTTTCCTGTAATTCTCCTTTTTTGATATTTCTATCAATGAGGAGATGGAATAATTTTCTATAAGTTATAGCCATGTAGTAACTCCTTTCTGTTTTTACTGATAATAACATAAATGTAGCGTGTACACAATATTTATAACGTATACGCCATATTATCATTAGACATATTTCTTGTATACATGATAAATATAACGTAAACATTATAAAAATAGCGCAAAGGGAATATTATCAAGTTTAGATAATTATGTAGAAAATCTACAGATAGATGTAGATTTGCGCGCGAAAATAGATGTTTCCCGTATACAGACTGTAAACAAAATGTATACACAGGTTAGTATAGGTAAGGATAGTATAGATAAGATTAATATAGAGTATCATCTTTCAGATGATATGTATAATGACACTTGCGTGTCATTTCCAAAACGCACGAACCTATCTGATAATAGAAAAAGGCAGTTAAAGAAAGAAATTATAGTATATCCTGCTGCCAAAGCGTTACATTGTAACACTGATGTAACAGAGTGTAACGCTGTGTAACTAAGAATAAGAGATAGAGTAAGAAAAAGAGTTAGAGAAAGAACGCTATTACTGCTTGAAACTCTGATCTGCTATACAGTTAAGGTTAAAAACCGAAAACGGAAAACATTCTGATAGATGGTCATCTATTATGATTTTGTCCAATTGAGGAGAATCTGCTGCCATGTGAAGAACATTGCATGAAGTATGTCTGTGGCACACGCAGGGGCACCATTTTACAATTTAGGAGCAGAAACGATATTTTATGTTGGGAGGGAAAAAGAGGCCGTAGAGGGCAAATTAGGAGCTATAGAAAGGCGGTGTCTGGCAGCAGTTTTTGGAAAGTTTTGGTAAGAATAAGTTGTTTCTAGTCGTAAGTATTACTATAATGAACATAGATGAAAGCTGATAAAAGATAAAGGGGGATTACGATGGAAATATTTAATATTATTTGTGGGGCGTGCTCAATAGCGGGATTACCGGTATCTTTATTTACTGCAGGTAAGGTGGTCAAGATTGCACAAACGATTAGAATTAATCAGACCATCAACAGTGGCAATGTGGATGATTATTCTAAGGTTATTAATAAGGGCAAAGGAAATACATATAATGGCTCATTTGCGGGGAGGGATTTAAATGGGGCCGGAAGTAGTGAACAAAAATAAGAATTGTGTATTTAATGGTTCGTATGCAGGTAGAGATTTGTATATTACCCAGTATCAGGATTCGAAGCGTGAGTTTATTGTTACACACAATACAAATATAAAACCAGTGTCTTATTTTACAGGTCGAGAGACAGAACTGCAGGACTTGCGACAGAGGATAGAGGAGGGGCGTAACTCCGTTTTGGTAAGCGGCATGGGCGGGATTGGAAAAACACAGATCTGCCGGAAGCTGTTTGAGGAATATTATATTGGACATAGCAAGGGCGAAAATGGATTCATTGGCTATATTGAGTATAGCGGCGATATGGACAGTAGTCTGATGAAATGCCTGAGGTATAAGGAGCAGGACTCCCCTGAGTTAAATAAAGAAGCTGCATGGAAAGAATTGGAGGATTTAGGAACTGGCGATAAATAACTTGTGCATTAGTAATGGGGATATATGGTATAAT
>CAMWMM010000145.1 GCA_947175285.1 uncultured Lachnospiraceae bacterium | reverse complement strand
CTTGCAACTATTTTAACTGACTTCGGCAAATATCTCAGCCTGACAAATTTGGGTGAATGTTCTTATAATATTTTTATTTCAACCGAAATAATAGGCCTTTCGCATATTGAAAGGGAAATTGTAGCAAATACTGTTAAGTATAATCATATGGATTTTGATTATTATGGAGTAATAGGACAGACTGTGCATCTGGATAAAGAGGCATATCTGAAAATGGCAAAACTGACAGCAATTTTAAAAATAGCAAACGCTCTCGACAGAAGCCATAAGCAGAAATTTAAAAACGTGAAAACGACATTGCTGGATGAAGAGTTGATTATTACGATAGATACGCCTGTCGATATTACTCTGGAAAAGGGAATGTTTTATAAAAGAGCGGAATTTTTTGAAGAAGTGTACAGCGTAAAACCGGTTATCCGGCAAAAAAGAGAAAGGGATTGAAAGTGATATGGCGGAAACAGTGGATTTTTCTATGGCGGAAAACTATACGAACAGAGAATTGAGCTGGCTTCTTTTTGATAAAAGAGTCTTAAGCGAAGCGCAGGATGCAGAAATCCCTTTATTTGAGCGTTTAAAATTTTTAAGCATTTCGGCATCTAATCTGGATGAATTTTTTATGGTAAGAGTTGCCTCTTTAAAAGATATGGTAAATGCAGGCTATCATAAAAAGGATATTGCAGGATTGACGCCGGAAAGCCAGCTCGCCATGCTGAATCAGGAAACGCACAAACTGGTTGAGGAGCAGTATGCTACATATCATGCGCTGCGTATGCAGCTTATGGAGAACGGACTTCGACTGATAGGGTGTCATGAGGAGTTGACAAGGTCGGAAGCGGCATATGTGGACCAATATTTTGAAGATAACGTCTATCCGGTTTTAACGCCGATGGCAGTGGATTCTTCCAGACCTTTCCCTTTAATCCGTAATAAATCTCTGAACATCGGAGCTCTCGTACGGAAGAAGAACGGTGACGGAGAACTGGAATTTGCAACAGTGCAGGTGCCGAGCGTTCTGGCCAGAATCGTTTCCCTGCCGTCCGTTGAAGAAAAAACCGTAATTCTTTTAGAGGAAGTAATTGAGAGGAATATTCATAAACTTTTTTTAAATTATGATATTGTGTGTGCATATCCGTTTAGAATCATGCGTAATGCCGACCTTTCTATCGAGGAAGAAGAAACGGCGGATTTGCTGCAGGAAATTGAGAAACAGTTGAAAAAAAGGCAGTGGGGGCAGGCAATTCGCCTCGAAGTGGAAGCGGGCATGGATGAGAGGCTTTTAAAAATCATTCAAGACGATTTGTATATTGGGAAAGAGGATATTTATCCGATTAACGGACCGCTTGATATGACGTTCTTAATGAAAATGTACGGACTGGACGGATTCGATGCATTAAAAGAGCAGCATTATCCGAAACCGCAGCCGGTGACAGAACTGCCGGAAGATGCTGATATTTTTGAGCGTATACGGGAGGATGATATTTTAATGTTCCATCCGTATCAGACATTTGAACCGGTTGTCCGCTTTATCAGACAGGCGGCAAAAGACCCGGATGTCCTTGCCATCAAACAGACACTTTACCGTGTCAGTGGTAATTCCCCGATTATTGCGGCATTGGAACAGGCGGCGGATAATGGTAAGCAGGTTTCCGTGCTGGTAGAATTAAAGGCAAGATTTGATGAAGAGAACAATATTGTATGGGCGAGAAGATTGGAAAAGGCCGGATGTCATGTTATTTACGGGCTTTTAGGGTTAAAGACCCACAGTAAAATAACACTTGTTGTCCGTAGAGAAGCGGACGGTATACGGCGTTACGTGCATTTGGGAACCGGAAATTACAACGATTCCACGGCAAAGCTCTATACGGACTTAGGTCTTTTGACCTGTTCGGAAGTGATTGGAGAGGATGCTACCGCAGTTTTTAATATGCTCTCCGGCTATTCGGAACCGCGTTCCTGGAATAAATTATCGTTAGCGCCGCTTTGGTTAAAAGACAGATTGATTTATCTCATACAAAGAGAAAGAGACAATGCCTTACAGGGCAGATCTGCGCATATTATAGCAAAAATGAATGCTCTGTGTGATAAGAGCATTATTGAGGCACTCTATGAAGCAGGCGCCGCAGGGGTAAAGATAGAGCTGATTATCCGCGGTATCTGCTGTCTGAAAACAGGTCTGCCGGGCATTGGCGGCAATATCAGCGTCCGCTCCATTGTCGGCAATTATCTGGAACATGCCAGAATTTTCTATTTTGAAAATGACGGCAGGGCGGAGTATTACTGTGCCAGTGCGGACTGGATGCCAAGAAATCTGGATAGGCGCGTGGAGATTATGTTTCCGATTGAGAAACCGGCATTGCAGGAAAAAATTATGCACATTCTGGAATGTCAGTTAAAAGATAATGTAAAAGCACACGTTCTGCTTCCTGACGGCACGTACTGGAAAGTTGACAGACAGGATGCGGAAGGCTTCAATTCTCAGCTTATGTTTTGTGAAGAGGCAAAGAAGGCGGCGAAAAAGAAAGAAGAGGTTGTGGATAAGCGGGTCTTTATTCCGGAAACACGCCATGCAGACTAAGAAAGGAATGAGCATTAAGATGAAGATAGTATTAGCATCCGCATCCCCGCGGAGAAAGGAACTGTTAAAGCAGGTCGGGCTTTCGTTTAAGACCATGCCGAGCTTAAAGGAAGAAGAAAGGACAAAAGAAGCGCCGGAAGAAGTCGTAGAGGAACTTTCTTATCAAAAGGCGGTCGATATCTGCGGACAGTTGTCTGAGACAATGAAAGAGGATTTTGTGGTAATCGGAGCAGATACTGTTGTTGCCTGTTGGAATAAAATTATGGGGAAACCGAAAGATAAAGAAGAAGCTTTCGAAATGTTATGGGAATTGCAGGGAAAGAGCCATCAGGTTTATACCGGTGTAACGTTGGCATGGAAATATAAAGATACGCCGGCAATGTTTTATACATTTCATGAGTGTACGGATGTTACCGTATTTCCTATGACAGAGGAGGAAATTGAGGCTTATATTGATTCAGGAGAGCCGATGGATAAGGCGGGCGCCTATGCAATTCAGGGACTTTTTGCAGCCTATATTCAGGGAATCTGCGGAGATTATGCAAATGTAGTGGGACTGCCCATAGGAAGATTGTGTCAGGAACTGAAAAAGAGAAATTTGATAGAGCAGGTATAAACGGATGATAAAACTAATTGCGACAGATATTGACGGAACATTAGTAAAAGAATCAACTTCCGGGATTTATCCGGAAATGCTTGAGGCAATACGTATCTGGACAGATATGGGAAATTATTTCTGTGTGGCAAGCGGAAGACAGTATTACAGTATAAAAAATATGTTCCGTGAAGTATCGGACAGAATCATTTATCTGGCGGAAAACGGCGCACATGTACGTTACCGGCATAAAAATATTCTGGTGCGGAAGATGCGGCGGGAGGATGCCGTCAAACTGATAAAGGAGCTGCGTAAATACGATGCGCGGTGTGAAATCCTTGTTTCGACTACGGACGGAAGTCTTTTGGAGACAACAAATGAGGAATTTCTTGATTTTTTTGAGAAGGGATACCATAATAAATTCCGTATTGTGGATGATATTCTGGCGGAAAAGGCAGATATTATCAAAGTAGCGATTTATCAGAAAGAAAGTATCAGGGAGCTGGGAGAGAATACATTCATTCCTGCATGGAAAGAGAAATTAAAGGTTTGTATGGCGGGAGAAGAATGGGTAGATTTTATGGATGCCTCAGTTGATAAAGGAAATGCGTTAAAGGTTATACAGGAGCATCTGGGTGTTGGAAAGGCGGAAACGGCAGCATTCGGGGATAATGACAATGATATCGGTCTGCTGCAGGCGGCAGAGGAAAGCTATGCGGTAGAAAACGCAAGAGAAAGCACAAAAGCGAAGGCAAAGCATATATGCCCCTCTTATCAGGATAAAGGGGTATATCAGATAATTATGAAACTGATAGCGGAACAAACAGAACAAAAATCATAAACAGGAGGGAAAGGGTATGTTTGATGATGCGGTACTGAAATGTTTTTTAGAAAAGCAGGGACAATTGTTTCCTGAAAATGTGGTGGAAACACTGGAGGCAGCGGATGACTTTTTAGAGGAATGTATGGCTGTCGTAGTGGATTCCGTGCAGGAAGTATGGGATTATTTTGATGAAGCGGGCATTGACATGGAGGGCGCTGACGAGGATGAGATATTAGAGGCGGATGAAGTCTTTGAGATTGGAGACGGACGCTACCTGATTGTAGAGGGATAGTCCCCAATTTTTTATAAAACAGACTGCATGAAAATTGCGAGCCCGTCGTTGTCGTTATCGTATTCGGTAATGACATCGGCGGCTTTTTTTACTTTCATATCGGCATTTTTCATAGCGATTCCGCAGCCTGCCGCTTCAATCATGGAGATATCATTTTCCGCGTCTCCGGCAGCGTAAGCATCTGATAACGGTACATGGAAATAATCGCAGACATAACGGACTGCGTTTCCTTTGCCGGCATCTTTGTCAAACAGTTCAAGATAGTAGGCATTGGAAAAGATATATTGAATTTTATCGGCTGCCCAGTCGGCGATTGCCTCACAGAAAGCATCCAGTTTGCTGTGGTCATGCAAATCAATAGCAAGCATTTTAAGCGGGCCTTTTGTCAGAACGGAAGTATAGTCATCGGCAAGGAGTAAAGGCTGATGAACTCTTCTGCGGTAAAATTTAATTTCTTCGTCCTCCGTAGTGCATACAACGGCATCATCCGTATAAGTCTGGATATGTAAATCAAGTGCTTTTGCCTGTGCCTGTAAGTAAGATACATAGGAAAGAGGCATTCTTTTCTCTAAAAAAGAACGCCTGTTATCGCAATCGTATATCATCGTGCCGTTACTGGCAATAATCAGGACACCGGGATAGTTAAGACCTGCCTGTTCTTTGACTTCCAGAACGCTTCCTAAAGGTCTTCCGGAAGAGAGTACCAGTTTATTGCCCGCACGGGTAAATTCGTCGAGAAATGCCTTTGTATTTGCAGATACCATGCTTTCGTTATCTAATAATGTGCCGTCTAAGTCTGTAAATAGTATTTTCATGATTACACCCCTTGTCTGCTTTAGCAGACATAGATTCAATAGTTTGAAAGGAACTTTCAAACATGTTCTTTACCTGCCGCATTTCTGATATTCTTCAACATTTCTTCCGGCACAAATAATTTTCCGTACCCGCATCCCAAATCCAGTCCCGGCTTATTTTCGCCGTGGAAATCCGAACCGCCGCTTGGCAGAAGGTCATATTTTTTGGCAAGTCGGAACATATCCCGTTCCTCCTGTGCGTTATAGGAACTGTAAAGTGTTTCAATTCCCATAAGCCCGTCTTTTGCAAGCTTTCCGACAAGGCTGTCCAGGTGTTCTTTTTCCATATGATAGAGCGGCGGATGAGCCAGAACCGGCACGCCTCCCGCCTGTAAAATCAAATCAACTGCCTGTGAGGGTGTTACTTTTTCCCTTGGAACGTAATAGGGACAGTCGTCGCCGACATATTTTGCAAAAGCTTCGGCACGGTCTGCTACATAACCATGGTTGAACAAATAAGCTGCATAATGTGCCCTTGTAATAACTGCTCCCGGATTTTCTTCGCATAACTTTTCAAATGTAATATCAATTCCTGCGTTTTGTAAATTACGGCACATTTTAATATTGCGCTGAACACGGGAATCAACAAAGGATTGCAGTTTGGAAGAAAATGCAGGTGAGTCATTACGGATATAGAGACCGACTACATGCACATCCTTTTTCTCATATTCCGTGGAAAATTCAACGCCCGGAATGATTTCTATCGGTTTATCTCCGGCATAAGAGAGCGCTTCATCCAGACCTTCCGTCGTATCGTGGTCTGTCAGGGCAAAAGCGGCAAGCCCTTTTTGAAGGGCGTAGTCTACTAACTGCGTGGGGGTGAAGGTGCCGTCCGATTTATTGGAATGTACATGTAAATCAACCTGTTTCATCAATCTTCCTCGTCTGTTGCCGTACTTGTGTAAACAGTACGTTTCCTAGCCATTTCATCACTTTCCAGATATTCGTCATAAGTAGTGATTTTATCAATTAACGTGCCGTCAGGCAGAATTTCCATAATACGGTTTGCCGTTGTCTGTACAACCTGATGGTCGTGGCAGGAAAACAGTTCCACGCCTTTGAACTTCATCATGCCTTCATTGAGCGCGGTGATGGCTTCCATGTCAAGATGGTTGGTCGGCTCGTCGAAAATCAGGCAATTGGCGCCGCTAATCATCATTTTGGAGAGCAGACAGCGGACTTTCTCACCACCGGATAACACTTTAACTTTTTTCACGCCGTCATCCCCGGCAAAAAGCATACGTCCTAAAAAGCCGCGGACATAAGTGACATCTTTGACGGCAGAGTAGCCTGTCAGCCATTCGGTAATCGTATAGTCATTGTCAAATTCGGCAGTATTATCTTTCGGGAAATATGCCTGTGATGTGGTGACACCCCATTTATAAGTGCCCGCATCGGGTTCCATTTCTCCCATCAAAATCTTAAATAATGTAGTTTTAGCAAGTTCATTGCCGCCGACAAAAGCAATTTTATCATCATGTCCGACGATAAAGGAGATGTTGTCAAGAACCTTTTCTCCGTTTATGGTCTTGCTGATGCCTTCTACGGTCAGAACTTCATTGCCGATTTCGCGCTCCGGTCTGAAATCAATATAAGGATATTTTCTGCTGGATGGTTTGATATCGTCCAGCTCAATTTTTTCTAAAGCTCTTTTTCTGGAAGTCGCCTGCTTGGATTTGGAAGCGTTGGCAGAGAAACGGGAAATAAATTCCTGCAATTCCTTAATCTGTTCTTCTTTCTTTTTGTTGGCTTCCTTACGCTGTTTGATAATAAGCTGGCTGGATTCATACCAGAAATCATAATTGCCGGCAAATAACTGGATTTTACCATAGTCGATATCAGCTGTATGGGTGCATACTTTATTCAAAAAATAACGGTCATGGGAGACTACGATAACAGTGTTGTCAAAGTTAATTAAAAACTCCTCCAACCATGCAATCGCGTCCAAATCCAAGTGGTTTGTCGGCTCATCCAAAAGCAGAATATCGGGATTGCCGAACAACGCTTTGGCAAGCAGCACTTTGACTTTTTCATTACCGTTTAAATCGCTCATCATGCTGTAGTGTAAATCGGTTTCGATTCCAAGGCCGTTAAGAAGCATGGCAGCATTGGATTCCGCATCCCATCCGTCCATTTCCGCAAATTCCGCTTCCAGTTCACTGGCGCGGATGCCGTCCTCATCGGAAAAATCCTCTTTGGCATAGATGGCGTCTTTTTCTTTCATAATCTGGTAGAGACGTTCATTTCCCATAATGACAACATCCATAACCGGATAGGCATCATATTTGAAATGATCCTGCTCCAAAACTGAGAGACGCTGACCGGGAGTGATGGCAATATCGCCGTTTGTAGTATCCAATGCGCCGGATAGAATTTTTAAGAATGTGGACTTCCCGGCGCCGTTGGCGCCGATTAGTCCATAACAGTTTCCTTCCGTAAATTTGATATTAACGTCTTCAAATAAAGCTTTCTTGCCGACTCTATAAGTTACATTGTTTGCACTAATCATATAAATACCCATGCCTTTCTCTTAGCCTGCGACATTTGTCGCCGCAAGGCACAAATTCGCGTGTGAAAAATTTATTTTTCACACTAACCTCATTATTTTCTGCATTTTGTAAATCCACTCATTCTATTATACATAAATTGCCCGCTTTTTCAAGATAAAAACAGCCGCCGTATCAAAAGAATGCGGCAGCTGCATGTGAAGAAAATAGTTATTTGAGTCTGATAGGGCGAAGAATTTCATAACCTAATACTTCCGGATAATGCCTTTGGTAGCATTGGCAGACATCTTCGTTCCAGGTATATTTTCCACCGCCAAACTCGTTTTCAATATCATAGTTCCATGCAAGGGTTTCCACTTTGCCCATGACTTCGCCATTGTCTTTTAAAAAGTCAAAAGGCGGATGGAAGAAGACAAGATAATAACTTGCGGGAAATTCCCTGATTTCAAAACCTTCGGGAACCGCTCCGTTATAATCTGCAGGAACGTCCAGTCCATAGAAGTATCTGCGCTCGCCGTTTACCATATGCCAGCCTGCGGTATGCCCCGTAATAACGATATCACTGACATTGCTTAAGCTGTCAATGATGCCGCAGACAGCATTGCAGTCATGTTTTACAAAGAAATCGCCGTATCCTCTCGCGTTTTCATCCCATATGCCGATATATTTATGTGCCGGAATAAATTCTGTTCTTACATTTGCCTCTGTTACAATCGTATTGCCCATATGCAATTCTCCTTTCAAAGCCTTATAGTGTTCAGGAAAATAAACAACCTGTCTGATAGGAAGCGGAATGGGGGCGGGTTTCTTTCGATAGGACGCCGGTGTACATCCGAACATCGCCTGGAATGCCCTCGTCAGAGCTTCCTGCGAAGAGTAGCCGCATTTTATGGCAATATCAAGAATACGTTCATCCGTATCACGCAGGGCAATGGCCGCATGCGAAAGCCGTCTTCCTGCAATATAGCTTTTGATTGTCATTCCCGTGAGCCTGTGGAACTGTACGGAACAATAGTAAGGGGAATATCCTATCTGTTCAGACATCTGCATAAGCGACGGATTTTCAAACAGATTATCTTCAATCCAGTCAATCATCTGTTGTATTGCCTCATTCCATTCATACATGACGCTTATCTCCCTTCGATACGAATATAACATAAACTCGAGAAAAAAATTTGATTTAAGTTGCACAAATAACCAGAATTCTTTATTATATTTATTGTATCAGGGAAAGCGTATAAAAGGAAAGAAAAGACATGATGATTCTTAAACTAATCGAAATGACAGCGATATGCGCGGCGGCTCTGGTAATTTTGTATCTGCTGATGATTATGCCGCGTATGAAAAGTAAACCAAACCGTCAGCCTCATATGGGTGTTCTGTATGCACACAGAGGTCTGCATGATAATCAGAATGGAGTTCCGGAAAACTCTATGACAGCATTCCGCAGGGCGGTAGAGGCGGGATATGGAATAGAGCTGGATGTCCAACTGACAAAAGATGGTATCCCTGTTATTTTTCATGATTTTACGTTAGAGCGTATGTGTGGGGTGTCGGGGAAAATTGAGACTATGACACATGAAGAATTACAGCTGTTATCATTAGGGCAGACAACGGAGAAGATACCGACTTTGAAAGAATTTCTGGATATGGTGGCGGGAAAAGTTCCGCTCATTATGGAATTAAAAATAGAATGGACAAACCTGTCTTTGTGCCCGGCGGTACAGAAGCAGCTTGCAGAATATCAGGGAGTATACTGTATTGAGTCATTTAATCCGCTTGCGCTTGTCTGGTACAGACGATACCATAGAGAAATTATGAGAGGGCAGCTCTCTACCAATTTCAGACGTGACGGTAATTATAAAAATGTGCTTCATTTTTTCCTGAGCCATCTTTTGTTGAATTGGGCAACCAAACCGGATTTCATTGCTTATAACTGTCTGTTTAAAAAAGAACCCGGGAGAAGAATCTGCCGGAATCTTTATAGAAATCTGGCAGTCGCGTGGACGGTTAAGAGTCAGGAGCAGTTAGAAAGCCTGAGGCAGGATTTTGATTTGTTTATTTTTGAGGGTTTTATTCCTAAATGATTTTTTTCTTTTTGCTATTTTATAGATTTAGAATTATACTATATCTTTATATTCAGGATTATGTTATATTAAGT
>CAMWMM010000144.1 GCA_947175285.1 uncultured Lachnospiraceae bacterium | reverse complement strand
TGAAAGTGAGATTCAGGGTGTATCTAACGGTTCCGTAACCGTAGAGGACTTCCTCACAGCAATTGGTGCGGCATGCGAATAAAAGCAGAATTAATAGAGTAAGCAATGAGAGGATGTTCCAAAAGAAATATACTTTTGCAGCATCCTCTTTCAATATCTGTAAGAAAGGAGATTTCTATGAAAAAGCTGTATAGCAACAAACTAGTCATTTTTAATCTTGTTCTGCCGGGAGTATTGGTTTTTCTGTTCGCAGTGCTGGCGCCAATCTGTTTGAGTGTTTATTACGGTTTTACAGACTATACCGGTATGGGGGAAGCGCATCTGATTGGATGGGATAATTATGTGAAATTATTTCACGACAGTGCGTTTGGGCGTTCTTTAAAAAATTCACTGTTGTTAGCTGTCGGATTTATCTGTATACAGCACCCGTTGGCGATTCTTGTGGCAGCAGTGTTGGATAAACTACAGGGAAAGGCAGAGGGAATTTTCCGTTGTATATACTTTATTCCTAATGTTATATCCGTAGCAGTAATAGCTTACCTTTGGAAGTTTATCTATAATCCGGATTTCGGACTTTTAAATAATATATTAAAGGCATTTGGCTACCAGGGGCAGATTAACTGGCTCTCACAGCAGAACGCGATCTGGTCTGTACTAATCGTATTAATCTGGCATGGATTTGGATGGGGTATGCTGATTTACTATACTGGTATTAAAAATATTGACCCGGTTCTGTATGAGGCAGCTTCTATTGACGGGGCAAACTGGTGGACGACATTTTTTAGAATTACACTGCCGCTTATGAAACCGGTTATCCAGATTAATGTGACAATGGCAATCATTTCCGCCTTAAAGCAGATGGAAACAGTATACTTGTTGACAAACGGCGGTCCGAATAACAGTACACAGTTTGCAGCGAATTATCTATACCAGCAGGCATTTAAAGCATTTAAGTACGGATATGGTAATGCAATCGGCGTAATATTTATAATCATCTGTGTTCTTGTGACAGTTGCACTTAACACCATATTCAGGGATAAGCAGGAAGCATAGGGGGTGGTTACATGAAAGAAAATGGTAAGAAAATCGGTCAGGTAATTTTATGGATTGTATTAATGATTGTTGCAATCATTCAGCTGTTTCCGCTAATCTGGCTTGTTGATTTTTCACTTGGCAGCAGTAATGAAATGTTTACGAATGGATTACTTATTATTCCGGAGAAAATACGATGGGATAATTATGTGAAAGCATTTGTGGATGGTAATTTTCTGCATTATTTAAGAAATAGTGTTTTAATTAATACACTGGCAGTTGTTTTGGTTATTATCATATCAATTATGGCGGCTTTTGCCTGCCAGCGTATGAAATGGAAATTGAATGGACTGATAAGCACATTGCTGGTAATGGGTATGATGATTCCGATTCATGCAACACTGCTTCCAAACTACAAGATTTACAGTACACTGCATTTGACAGATACCATATGGGCATTGCTGATTCCTTATGTGGCGTTTTCGCTGCCGCAGGGTATGTTCCTGATGACCGGATTCATTCAGTCTGTTCCGAAGGAATTAGAAGAAGCCGCAGTTATGGACGGATGTGGAATTTACAGAATTGTATTCCAGATTATTACGCCTCTTTTAAAGCCGTCTATTGCAACGGTGGCAATCATGACATTCTTAAATAACTGGAATGAGTTTATGATGGCAAGTACCTATTTGAGCAGCCCCACTTGGAAAACATTACCTTTCTCCGTATTGGAGTTTACCGGAGAGTATTCTTCCAATTATGCGGTTCAGTTTGCGGTTATGGCATTAACGGCAGCGCCGGCGGTTATTGTATACGTAATCCTGAACAAACATATCACAAAGGGTGTTGCAATGGGAGCCGTAAAAGGATAAAATAAGTAGAATTTTCTTAAAAGTACGGAGGATGTTATGCAGCAGATAAGAAATTGGGTTTTGAAGTTGAGCATTCGGCAGAAGCTGGTTTTCTACAGCTATTTAATCATTACGCCTATCTTACTGTTGATTAGCATTCTCCTTCTTATGCATAATTATCAGTCTGCGGTGCGAAGTGAAGAGGAACGATGTATTCAAAGTGTGCAGAGCATATCGGACAGTATCAGTGTAGTCCAGAAAAATATTATGGAGATGGGTACTTACATCAGCATCAATGAAGAGATTAAGAAGATACTGACCGTAGATGAACCGGGGGAACTTAACCGTGATGCCAGACTTTGGTTAAATTATGCACCTATGCAAATCATACAGGATATGGTGGCAATCGACGGACAAATTAAAACGGTTGCTATTTATCCGGAAAACGGCATTAATCCATATCTAAGCTGTGTGGATCGTTCTGCTTATATAGGGGATATTGAGCAGGTAAAAGAACAGGATATTTATATACTTGCCGTGCAGGAAAAAGGAATATTTCTCTGGCAGAGAGTCGGACGGTATCAGTCTGATACGTATCAGTTCAATCAGAGTGATAAAATTGTAATGTACCGTGAAATCTACGATATGGCACGGAAAAACAAGCTGGGGTATCTGGTAATAGGCTCAACAGCAGAGATATTTGACGAAATTTGTCAGAATTCTCTTGGTAACAGGCAGGAAGCGGTAATTGTGATGAGTGAATATGGTGCGGAACTGGTGCGCTGCGGGAATATTGATGACGAAACCGTATCCGATATAATCACAGAGAAATTTTTAGAACCTATGGGAAAAGAATTAGTGCAAAGCAGCACATGGGGAAATTACAGCATCTATCGGTGCTGCGATGAAGAGACAAAAACCAGCATTATAAAGATAGTGAGGCGTATGGGATGGAAAGATTTGAGTAATGCGATTATTTATGCGCCGTTAGCGCTGCTAATCGGATTTTTAATCGGAATGTATCCGGTTTTACTTTTGGTTTCTAATATTGTTTCAAAGCCTCTGCACGCATTAAGTGTTGCAATGAATAACTTTAAGCAGGGAGATTTCAGCCAGAAAGTTGAAGTTATGACACAGGATGAAGTAGGTGAAGTATCGGCATGTTTTAATAGAATGGTAGATGATATCAGAGAGTTAATTGATAAAAATTATGTGATGGCGATTAGAGAGAGGGAGAGCGAACTGGATGCTCTGCAGGCACAGATTAACCCTCATTTTCTCTATAACACATTAGATTCTCTGTATTGGAAAGCAACAGAATCGGGAAATGAAGAGATTGCAGAAGATATTTTGTCACTTTCACAATTGTTCCGGCTGGTTTTGAACAGAGGAAACGGAATTGTAACGGTACAGACAGAAGCGGAATTACTGGATCGGTATCTGCATATTCAGAAAATGAGATTCGGAAAACGGCTGGAATATGAGATATCTCTCGATAGCATGATTTTGGATGAGGAAATACCAAAGCTGATTTTACAGCCTTTTGTGGAAAATGCCATTGTACATGGATTTGAGAAGACGGATGGTAACTATTATTTGAGTGTTATCGGCTCTCAGAAAGAAGGCTGCATGATTTTCCAAATTAAAGATACCGGAGTTGGAATGAGTGATGAACAGATGCAGGCCATATGGGATAAAACAGATAACCGAAAATATGCAAGCCAGCGAATCGGAAGATATGCAATCAGAAATGTGAAAGAACGCCTTGAACTTATTTATCATGATGATTATGAACTTCGCATAGAGAGTAAGGTGGGTGAGGGAACTTGCGTGAGCATAACTATTCCATGTGGACTAAAGGAGATGAGACAGCATGAGCATCAAATTATTGATTGCAGATGATGAAGATACGATTCGCAACGGAATTGCCAAATATATACAATTACATACAGACCGTTTTGATAAGATATATCTTGCCGCTAACGGGCAGGAAGCTGTGGATATTATATTCCGGGATAAACCGGATATTATGTTTCTGGATGTGCAAATGCCTCTTTTAGATGGTATAGAAGTTATGCAGGAAGCTAAACGTGCAGATATCTTACCATATACGATGATATTAAGCGGGTATGATGAGTTTAAATATTGTCAGCAGGCATTGCGTCTGGGGGCAAAAGAATATTTATTAAAACCGGTGCGTTCTTCTGACATTCTGCAAATGTTGAACCGGGTTGCAGATGAATTGTTTGGTGCGCAGGAAAGCATTGAGGAAAAACAGATGGAAGAGAAAAACCGTCTGGTAGAATTGGCAAAGGAATATATAGAGGAGCATTATTATGAGAATTTAATGCTGACAGATGTGGCACAGAAAGTTGGTGTTTCCGCGGGGTATATGTCTACACTTTTCCAAAAACAGCTAGCAAAAGGTTTTGTGGATTATCTTAATGAGATTCGCATTGAACATGCCTGTACTTATTTACAACAAAATTTTTTAAAAACCTATGAAATTGCATACAAGGTAGGATTCAACGATGAAAAATATTTTTCCAAGGTTTTTAAGCGAATCAAGGGACAGCCGCCTTCAGCGTATCGCAAGCTAAATTAAGAGTAAAATGTCAGGAGGATGAGATTATATGGATAAAACGAAATTACAGTATATTGCTACATCATATAAAGGAAATGAGAGATGTTGCCAGAAAAAAGAGGTGGAATTTATTCCGGATGACGGAGAGGAAAACTGCCTTCTCAATCTATATCCTTCTGTGACTTATCAGGTTTTTGAGGGATTTGGAGGAGCATTGACGGAGTCGGCAGGATATATTTATCAGCAAATGAGCGCGGAGCAAAGAAAAGAGATGCTTCATGCGTATTTTCAGCCGGATAAGATGCGTTATCGCATGGTACGCATTCCAATTGACAGCTGTGATTTTTCTCTTGGGCATTATGAGGCAGTAAGAGAGGCAGCAGATAAAGAATTTGCAGGATTTCAGCTTGAGAGAGTGGAAAAAAATATCTTTCCTCTTTTAAACGACGCGCAAAAAGTATATGGGGGTGAGTTAGAGATTATGCTTACGCCATGGAGTCCGCCTGCATATATGAAAAGCAGTGGAGAGAGAAATTATGGCGGAGAGTTGAAGCAGGAATATAAACAGGTGTGGGCAAATTATATCTGTCGGTATATTAAGGAATACAAAAAACGAGGGTATCTGATTAAACGCATTAGCTTACAGAATGAGCCGAAAGCGGTTCAGACATGGGATTCCTGTATCTATACCGCAAAGCAGGAAAAAGAATTTTTGCGGGATTATATGTGGCCTGCATTACAGGAGAACCGGCTTACGGATGTAGAGGTATTTATCTGGGATCATAATAAGGAACGTGCATATGAAAGAGCCTGTGAAATTATTGATGAAACAACGGATCATATGATAACAGGTATTGCATTCCACTGGTATAGTGGGGATCACTTTGAGGCGCTTAGTATGATTCATGATAAGTTTCCGGATAAGAAATTGATTCTGTCGGAAGCATGTATTGAATATCGCAATTTTCCGGCAGATGATTGTTTGAAAAATGCACAGAAATATGCGCACGATATGATTGGAAATATGAATCACGGCATGAACGCATTCTATGACTGGAATATAGTTCTGGATGAAAAGGGCGGACCGAATCACGCAGGGAATTTTTGTGATGCACCGTTTTTGTATGATACGAAAAAGAAGGAATTAATAAGAAGAAATACAGCGGACTATTTATGGCATTTTACCCACTTTATCAAGCCGGGGGCGGTTCGCATCGGAATCACCAGTTATTCAGATGAACTGGAAGCAACGGCATTTGCAAATCCCGATGGTGAATTAGTGGCTGTGCTTTTGAACAGAACACACCATGATATCGCAGTGAATATCCGCATAGAAGATAAAATGGCGAAGATTGTGGCAGAGCCGGATTCCATTGCCACGGTTCTCTATTAAAAAACAGAGGCTGGGCATAATGAACAAAACGGGGTTCATCTTGCCCAACCTCATATCTTTAAAATCTAATTATTTGCAAGCTGTAATATCTTCTCCAAATCAGAAATCAGACTCTTTGAAAAGTTTTCAGCTTCATAATATATCTGCTTCGCTTCTGAATAGGAGCCGTTATTGAGGGCTCTGATAACAGCCGCTCCATATGTATGGAATTTTTGGTGCTTGGGTCCAAGCCCCTCCCATAGCGGTAAGACACCGGGGATATTGGGTGTCATGGCATAATAGAAATGTCCGAATCCGCATTTGGAGGAATCTAACTGTAATGGGGTGACGGTTCTTTCGTCTACCATTTTTTTCAGGTTTCCTAACCATGTGTGATGAGAGGAAATCGCATTTTTCACATATTGGGCGAACTCCTCCGATTTTAAATGGAAGAAAGCATCCTGCGTCATGTCGCCCATCTGTTTTACGGATTCATCCAGAGTTTTTTCGATATCAATCACCGGTTCGGAAGCTTTCTGCAGTTCCTGTCCGACTTGACACATAAAATCAGAACTGTCTTTTAACTGGCTTCTCATTTCTGTCATGGAAGCGCTGATTTCCTCGCTTACGGCGGCGATGGAACTGATGGATTCATTTACTTGCGAAACATAGCGTTTGCTTTCATCATTTAATTCCCATACGTTATTGATGCCATCCGCCATAGCGCTCAGCGACTGAATGGTATTTGTAGAACTGTTAACGCTTTTTTCGGAGGCCAGTTTCATACTTTCTACGAAAGTACTCATGTTTTTTGTCAGGTTCTGTGTTTCTTCGGCAAGCGTTCTGATTTCACTTGCTACAACAGAAAATCCTTTTCCCGCTTCGCCGGCTCTTGCAGCTTCTACGGAAGCATTCAACGCCAGAATATTGGTCTGTAAGGAAATAGAATCAATTCCCGATATGATATTATTGATTTGATTGATAATATCTACTAATTTATCCATATCACTTTGCATTTCGCGGGAAATGGCAATGGTTTGGTCGGACAAATCCCTGATATGCGTCAGTTCATTCTGACCGGCTTCTATTTTACGGTAAACTTCATCAGTAGCGCCGGAGACTTCAATAATGGTATTGGTAAGTTCTTCATGCTGGTTATTTGCTCTTGCACTCCCGGAAGACGCTCCGAAGATTGTTTCCGTTGCATTGGTGACCTTGCGGGAAATATCCATTATTTTTTCTGTCTGATGCTGCATTGTCAAATCAAGCGAACTGATTTGCATGACGGCTTTGATGTTTTTTTCAAAGACTTCCGCAAATTGTTTTCGGCCGCGGAAAAGCCTTGTGTAGATTTTGTTAAGTTCAGGGGCTTTGGAGTAGTCGGTATCTTGTAGTTCTGAGACAGCCCGCATAAGGGCTGTTTTTCCTTTTTTGATTGCCATTCACATATCCTCTTTGCTTTCTTAAGATTTAAATCCTACTTTTATCATACGGGATTTTGGAGCTTTTGCAAGCCTTTTTCTGCTTTTCATGGTGGAAATATGTGTTATAATAGGATAGAACGAATAAAAAGAGGGGGTATACCATGAGAATATTAGATACAAAATTTGTCCGCGGATTTATTAAGATGGCGGACGACGGATTTCAACAGGGATGGCATGAGAGAAACGGAGGTAATTTATCCTATCGTTTAAAACCGGAGGAAGTAGAGGGCATTAAGACAAGGCTTAGCGATAATGGCGAGTGGACGTCCATTGGTGTAAGTGTTCCGGGACTTGCCGGAGAGTATTTTCTGGTAACGGGAAGCGGGAAATATTTCCGGAATATTATTGTGGATCCGGAAGCGTGTATTGCGATTATAGAACTGGATGATAAGGGAGAAAATTACCGTCTGCGCTGGGGGCTGGTAGAGGGCGGCGTGCCGACAAGCGAACTGCCGTCCCATCTGATGAATCATGAAGTAAAAAAGCGTGTGACAGACGGCAGGCACCGTGTTATTTACCATGCGCATACGACGAATATCATTGCGCTTACTTTCATCCTGCCGTTAGATGATGTCATTTTTACAAGGGAACTATGGGAAGCGGCTACGGAATGCCCGGTTGTTTTCCCGCAGGGTGTAGGCGTTGTTGACTGGATGGTTCCGGGAGGAAGAGATATTGCGGTCGCAACAAGCAAATTGATGGAGCAGTATGATGTGGCTGTCTGGGCGCATCATGGCATGTTCTGTTCCGGAGAGGATTTTGATTTGACATTCGGTCTGCTCCATACGGTTGAGAAATCGGCGGAAATTCTGATTAAAATTTATTCCGTATCGCCGAGAAAATTGCAGACAATCACGCCGGATAATTTCAGGGCAGTCGGGAAAGCTTTTCATGTGGAACTGCCGGAGAAATTTTTATTTGAAAAAAAGGACAAAATAATCAATGAATAAAAGGAGATGCGCTTATGTGTACGGCTGCAACGTATAAAACAAAAGATTTCTATTTTGGACGTACGTTAGATTATGAATTTTCCTATGGGGAAGAAGTGGTAATTACGCCCAGAAACTATGTTTTTCATTTCCGTCATATGGGAACTATGGAAAATCATTATGCAATGATAGGCATGGCGCATGTTCTGGATGATTATCCGCTCTATTATGATGCGGTGAATGAAAAAGGCGTTGGAATAGCCGGCTTAAATTTTGTCGGGAATGCGGATTATAAGGAAGCCAAGCCGGATAGGGAAAATGTGGCGCAGTTTGAGCTCATACCGTGGATTTTGAGTCAGTGTGCCAGTGTAAAAGAAGTAAGGAAGCTGTTTGACAAAATGAATCTGACAAATACACAGGCACATGAAAAACTGCCTGTGGCGCAGCTGCACTGGATAATAGCGGATGCGGATGAGTCGATTGTGGTGGAATCCGTAAAAGACGGTATAAAAATCTATGATAATCCGGCGGGTGTTTTAACAAACAATCCGACATTTCCGGAGCAGATGTTTGCATTGAATAACTATATGAACTTGTCGCCTAAGCAGCCGGAAAATCATTTTTCCGATAAACTTCCACTGCAGACATACAGCCGTGGTATGGGAGCATTGGGACTGCCCGGGGATTTGTCTTCGCAGTCCCGTTTTGTCAGAGTCGCATTTACAAAGATGAATTCCGTATCAGGCGATTCGGAAACGGAAAGTGTCAGCCAGTTTTTTCACATTTTAGGCTCCGTAGACCAACAGCGGGGATGCTGTGATATGGGTGACGGGAAATATGAAATTACGATTTATACTTCGTGCTGCAATGTAAAGAAAGGGATTTATTATTATACATCGTATGACAATCATCAGATTACGGCAGTTGATATGAATTTGGAAAATCTGGATGATACTAAGATAATCAGATACCCGCTGATTTTAGAGGAACAGATAAAACTGCAGAACGGATAGTGCATGAGGAGAGAAAACAGATGAAAAACATTATATTGGTTGTGGATGATGATAAGACCAATTTAACGCTTGCGCAGAAAATTCTTTTGCCGTTTTACCGTATTGCAGCCTGTAATTCCGGTATGGCGGCATTAAAATATCTGGAGAATAATCATCCCGATTTGATACTGTTAGATATCAATATGCCTGATATGGACGGGTTTGAAGTTATGGAACAGTTAAAAACGATGCCGGAAACAAAAGAAATCCCTGTCATCTTTTTAACGGCAGACAATCTGGCGGAAACAGAAGTTAAGTGTTTTCAGATGGGGGCGATTGATTTTGTTGCAAAGCCGTTTGTACCGGATATTTTACTAAGCCGTGTCGGAAAAACATTAGAACTGGAACAATACAGGCATAATCTGGAGAATATGGTAAAAGAACAGGCTGAAAAAATTACGGAAGATGCTCTGCGTCTTAGTAAAATTCAGGAATCGGTTATCGTTGGAATGGCTAATTTAATCGAAAGCCGTGACGGCAGTACGGGAAAGCATGTAAAAAATACACAGGCATACGTCAGAATGATAGCCAATGAACTATATAAAAGA
>CAMWMM010000143.1 GCA_947175285.1 uncultured Lachnospiraceae bacterium | reverse complement strand
TTGAAATATAGTGTAAATCAGATAACTTCCAAGCCCCAGAACAACAATAAGAAGCACAAGAAGTCTGGAAGTTACCATATTGAATATATTTTCTTTTAAATGCTCCCAAACTTCTTCAAACAAACTTCTTTTCGCCTCTCTTCTCTCTGCTCTCCAATCCTTTGTTTACCCACAAAATAATCGGATACAAAAACAACGTCACAACAACCGTATAAACCATTTCAGGCAGAATAATATGTAAAAAATAATACGTAAAATCAAATTTCCCACGTAATAAAAACAAAATTACATAACAGACAAAACCGTAAAAAAAGTCACTGCACAAAATTAAAGTAATCGGCAGTTTGATATCCTCCGGATAAAAAATTGCGCTGAATTTTCCGTTGGCATATCCAATATACATATAAAGCAAAGCATAAAAACCAATAACCGAGCCAAAAAAAATATCAATTAACAGACCGCTGAAAAAACCGATAAGCAGTCCTGTTTTCTCTCCGCGCATAAATCCGAACGATGCTGTCAGCACAATTAAAAGATTGGGCACAATTCCGCCAAAAGCAAGTGTTCTGAATACGGTGCACTGTAACAGGAAACATATGAAAATAAAAAAAGCGGTAACAAATAGACGTCTCAATGCACATCTCCCTTTTCCGGTTAATCAACAGTTTGTTTTTGCTCCAAAATCACAAGAACTTCTTCCAAATGTTCAAAATCCACAGCAGGCGTAATATATCCTGATTTTGTCAGATTATTGGCATCTTTGTTAATCGAGCTGATATAACCGATTAAAATGCCCGGAAGATATTTATCGCTGATATTAGAAGTCACAATCTTGTCGCCCTCTACTACTACATCGGCACTGTCAATTAACTGTTCAAAAGAAATGACTCCTGACGCATATAATTTCAAATCTCCGGTAACAATCATATTATCGGAACTGGATAGTACCATCGCACTGACATTGGAATCATCCGCAATAATAGATTTCACTTTTGCCCAGTTTGGTCCGATATCTACTACGCGGCCTACCAGCCCGCTTCCCGCCATTACGTTCATATCAACTGACAGCCCGTCATCCTCTCCTTTGTTAATCACAAAAGAATAAAACCAGTTGCCGGAATCCCTTGCAATGATTCTTGCTCCGATTTTATCATATTCATCATATTGAGCATCAAGGTTATATAATTCCCGCAGATTTGTCAGTTCATAACGATCCTGCTGCAATCTTGTATTTTCTATTGTCAGTTCGTCAACCTGTTCCTTTAACGATTCATTTTCCGCAATTAATTCCCGAATCTGTCCCAGTTCTTCCGAACGGCTGCGAAGAAAGCTTCCGATTGCACTGATTCCCTCTTCAAACGGTACTACCGTATATCCTGCTATCATACTTAAAGGACCGCTGAAAATTGTTGTATTAAAAGTCAAAAGCACCATTCCGGTACATAAAATTGTTAAAATAAAAAGGAGATACTTACCGGGCAGAGAAAATTTTTCTCCCTTTCTTTTCATAATTGGACTCATTTACTCATTCCTTCTATTGCATAAGCCACTGATTTATAATTATCATCCTTTATAATTTGTGCAAGTCCTAATGCAACGCTCTCCACCGGATGTTCGGAAACATTTACTTTAAGCCCTGTTCCCTTGCTCATAAGCTGAGCCAGTTTATTCACCTGAGAAGCGCCTCCCGTCAGATATACGCCGTTTCTGTAAATATCCGCAGCCAGTTCCGGCGGTGTCCTCTCCAAAATGACTTTAATATTATCAATAATCGTGTTAAAATGCTCCGTCAAACATTCATCCACTAAGGAAACCGGAATTTCACGTTCCACCGGCAATCCTGTCACGATGTCCCGTCCGTATACAACTGCACCGCACTTCTGTGCTTCTAACTCATGCAGCGCCATTTTTACGTTTTCTGCCGTTTTACCGCCGATAATCAGGCTGTATTCACGACGCACGGCATTTTTAATCGCTTCATCGAACTTCTTGCCGCCGACTTTCACCAATTTACTGAGTACAATACCGCCAAGTGAAAGAATGGAAATCTCTGTCGTATCAAAACCGACATTCACTACAAGAACACCTTGGGAATTTTTGACATCAATGCCAAGTCCTAAGCCATCCGCAACTGCCTTGTCTACTACCATAACCTTTTTGGCTTTCACATCGGAATCCTTTATCAGGTCTTTAAAAGCAAGTTTCTCTACTTCCGTCACATCCCACGGCACTGCAATATAATAATCAGCAGGACGCATGCTTCCTTTCATTAAATCAATCATGAAATATTTTATGAGCGTCTCCATGTTCTTTATGTCTGCAATGACTCCATTGTTTAACGGATAGGTAATCTGAATATTGCCCGGCGTCTTCTCATACATTTCAAATGCCGAATTACCATATGCGAACAATGTTTTTTTGTTCTCAATCGCAATCATATTCTTTTCCACAAAAACGCTGTCATCTGCGCGATTGTATATTTTGATATTGCTCGTTCCCAAATCAATTCCAAATGCGTTATTTGCCAAGGTAAATTACTCCTTTCATCATTTAGCTTTTTAGTCTATCAGTTTACTTTCCTTAAAACTAAAATAGCTGTTGTCGCCAATAATAATATGGTCAATCAGGAAAATATCTATCGTTTTCCCGATTTCCGCTATCCGCTTGGTAATGGAAATATCATTACCGCTCGGTGCAGGGTTTCCTCCCGGATGATTGTGCAGCAGCATGATATGCGCTGCCTGAGACCGGAATGCACTGATATAAACTTCTCTGGGTGATAAAAGAGAAGCATTTGCCGTACCTGTTGAAAGAATCTGTTCTTCTAACAGATGCAGTCCCGAATCAAACAATAAAAGCAGAATATGCTCTACTTTTTCATGCCGAAACCGCTCCATATAATAGTCCGCAACAGAATAAGGCTCTCTAAAGGACAGGTTCTCCTTTGCCTTCGTTTGTGCCATTCTGGTGCTGAGTTCCGCAAGCGCCTTCAGCTTAACCGCCTTAACTTTTCCGATGCCGTTTACTTTCATCAGTTCCTGAAGCGGTATCTGATACAGCCCTAGCAGCCCGTTACCATACTTCTCTGCCGCCTTAAGAACTTCTTCCCCAAGCTCTTTTGCGCTTCTGTGATGTGTTCCGGTTCGCAGAATAACGGCAAGTAGTTCGGAATCCGTCAGCGTCTCCGCTCCATAGGAAATAAATTTCTCATATGGAAGATTTTGTATGGCACTATTATCATTGTTCTCATACTTCACTAATTTCATTCAACCTCTTTCCCGACAGCAATTCTCTCCTGTTTGCTTAAAGGAGCAAGGCATTTTCTTTTATATGAAACGATAAATGATAATTGCCAGAATAATACCAAGAATACTTGCTACTGATATCTTTATGGATAAACCGAATGTAATGCATAATATGCCAAGATCCAAAACAATCGGTGAGGACAGCCCGAAGGATTGTCCATAATTCAGCCATTCAACAGGCAGCAGATTGCCGATAAAGCCGCCGATTACAATTCCTGCCAATATCAGCAGAAAACATGCCCAGTTATTCTTTTTCATCGTAAACCTATCCTTTCATATCCTACTATTTTATCACAATCCTTATTTTATGTATACAAAATTTCCCATTTTTTTCAAATATTAAGAGATTATTAATAAGCCTATAATCTGTGAAAATCCGCAGAAATAATTCCGGAGTCTATCAAATTCTGCAGCGATTTTAAAATACCGAATTTCGCATGCTGCCATGTCAGTCCGCCTTGAAAATAAACGGCATAGGGCGGCGCAATCGGTCCGTCTGCGCTAAGTTCTATGGAGGAGCCCGAAACAAACGCACCTGCCGCCATAATGACCTGAGAATCATATCCCGGCATATCCCACGGCTGCGGCGTTACATAGCTGTCTACACAGGCTGCCGCCTGAATTCCCTGGCAAAAAGCAATCACGCCCTCCGGTTTTCCGAACGTAACCGCCTGAATAATATCATGCCGGCTTTCCGTGCCGTTCGGAATCCCCGGGAACCCTATTTTTTCATAAATGTTTGCTGCAAAAACCGCACCTTTTAACGCGCCTGCCGTGACGGTCGGTGCCAGAAACAATCCCTGATAAAACGAAGACATCACACCAAGCGAAGCTCCTACCTCTTTGCCAAGCCCCGGAGATGTCAGGCGATATGCGGCGTTTTCCACGCAGTCTTTTCTTCCCGCAATATAACCGCCTATCGGCGCAAGTCCGCCTCCCGGATTTTTGATAAGAGAGCCTACCGTCATATCCGCCCCCACATCACCCGGCTCTATCGTCTCCACAAATTCCCCGTAACAGTTATCAACCATACAGATGATGTCCGGTTTGATATCTTTTACAAAAGCAATCAACTCCCCTATCTGAGATACCGAAAATGTCGGTCTTGTCTGATATCCTTTGGAACGCTGAATTGTCACCAGTTTTGTTTTATCATGAATGGCTCGTCTGATATTTTCATAATCAAAGCTGCCGTCAGGCTTTAAATCCACTTGTTTGTACGAAATACCGTATTCTTTCAAAGAACCTTTCGATTCCCGAATGCCTATAACTTCCTCCAATGTATCATAAGGTTTTCCTGCCGGCGATAAAAGTTCATCTCCCGGACGCAGATTGCTGAAAAGTGCCAGCGCAAGCGCATGAGTACCGCATGTAATCTGCGGGCGGACAAGCGCATCTTCCGTATGAAAGACTTTAGCATAGACTTCCTCTAACGTATCTCTTCCCAAATCATTGTATCCGTAACCTGTCGTACCGGACAGACATGCTTCGCTCACCCTGCATTCCTGCATAGCCTGAACGACTTTTAACTGGTTATATTCCGCCGTTTCATCTATCTGCCTGAAACGGCTCTCAAGCGATGTAAGAATTTCCTCCCCAAAACAATATGTTTGCTCAGAAATACCAAGCGTTTTATACATTTCCTTTAATGATTCGTTCTTCATCATATGGATAACCCGTGCCTTTCCCGTAATGTTTGCAGCATATATGCTAAAATGCGTTCATCTTCTTTTCCGTTTTCCGCTCTAAAATCCTGTCGTGAAACCCAGATAACGTCTCTTTCCCGCTTAAACCAAGTAATCTGCCTTTTGGCAAAATGTCTCGTATCACGCTTGATGCGGTAAACGGCATCCTCAAGCGTACATGCTCCATCCAAATAATCCAGTATTTCCTTATAACCAAGCCCCTGCATGGAAACGAGGTCTTTGCTGCACCCCATTTCTTTCAGATGCTTTACTTCCTCTACAAGCCCATTCGCAAGCATATTATCTACACGCCTGTTAATTTTTTCATATAAAACCGCCCTGTCATCCGTTAAAACAAAATAAGTATAACAGTATGGAGAAGCCTTTTCATGCTGCTCCTCATTATGCTCCGAAATACGTTTTCCCCCGCTTTTTTCATAAAACTCAATCGCCCTGATAACGCGCTTTACATTGTTCGGATGCAGATTCTCACATGCTTTCGGGTCGATAAGGCGCAGTTTTTCAAACAAGACCTCATTTCCTTTTTCTCTTGCCAGATTTTCTAACTGTTCTCTGAAATCTTCATCCTCATCCGTCTGTGTAAAATCAATATCATACAGTACCGACTGAATATAAAATCCTGTTCCGCCGACTAGAATGGGAATCTTCCCCTTGTCATATATCTCTTTTATTGCTTCTTTTGCCATTTCCTGAAATTTAACAACATGAAATTCCTCATCCGGCTCAAGCACATCTATCAGATGATGACAGACGCCTTCCATTTCTTCGGGCGTCACTTTTGCCGAACCGATATCCATATGACGGTACACCTGCATGGAATCCGCCGAAATAATTTCTCCGCCGACCGCCTTTGCCAGTCTGATGGAAAGCGCAGTTTTGCCCGCTGCGGTCGGTCCCGTTAAAATAATAAGGTTTTTCTGATTCTCCATATACGCTCCATCTAAACAATTCTCTTAAACTTCTTCTCCAGTTCATACTTGCTCATCGTAATCATCGTCGGTCTTCCGTGCGGACAATGATAAGGATTCTCTAACGAAAGCAGTTCGTCTATCAACGCTTCCGCTTCCGCTTTCGAAAGTCTGGTATTGCCTTTGACCGCCGCCTTACAGGATGCCGTGGCAATTTTCATGCGGATGCTCTCCGGTGTACCGGAAATATTTTCCTGTGCCAGTTCATCCAACAATTCATAAAAAAGTTCCGCCTCCTGATAGCCGTATAAATCAAGCGGTACACTGCTTAACGCATAATCGTTTCCTCCAAATTCCTCTAAAACAAATCCAAGCGCTTCAAAATGCTCCATGTTTTGTATCAGACAACTTTTTTCTTTGCCGTTTAATGTGATAATAAGCGGCGGATTCAAATTCTGTGAAACGATGTTGTGTTCTTTAAACTGTTTGATAAAACGTTCAAATTTTACTTTTTCGTGCGCGGCATGCTGGTCTATAATCAGCAGCTTATCCTGATAGGAAATCAGCCAGTAAGTATCAAACAACTGTCCGATGAGTTCATAATGCTCTCTTGCCTTTGCCGAAAGTAATTTATCGTCAAAAAGTTCTAATTGTTCCGGCTTTTCCGCCATCTGGTAAGGAAGCGGTTCACAGACAATATTTTCTTCTTTTGACTGTTCGAGTGCTTGTTTTTCCTCTTCTTGTTTTTCTTTTTCCCGTTCCTCTTCTATTCTTCTTGTCTCAAAAGGTTCCGGAACGGAAACTCGTGGAACCGTATGCGCGCGAGGCGTTTCCGATTCCGTTTTGGTGCCTTCATTGTCTTTTAAGGTTACTTCCGGAATCATTTCCTGTCTGCGCAGAACATCATAAATCATATCCCGCACATGCTCATAAAACTCCTGCCCCTCGGCAATTCTGACCTCCAGTTTCGCAGGATGCACATTGACATCTATCCGCGCTGTATCAATGGTAAAATGCAGCACACAAAACGGGAATTTATGCTGCATCAAATATTCTTTATATCCATCCTCCACCGCTTTACTTAAAAGCGTATTCTTAATAAATCTGCCGTTTATATAAAATAACTCATAATTGCGGTTTGCACGGTTAATCACAGGCTTCCCGAGAAACCCATCAACGAAAAACCCTTCTCCTTTTTCATGAATTTCACGTAACTGACTGACAATATCTTTCCCGTAAATACGGTAAATAATTTCTTTTAAATCATTGTTTCCGGAGGTATGAAACCGATTCTGGTTATTGACAATAAAATGAAATGCAATCTGCGGATGAGACAAAGCAAGATGCTCCATTAAATCCGCAACATAAGACCCTTCCGTCTGAGGCTGCTTTAAAAACTTCTTACGCGCCGGCGTGTTATAAAAAAGATTCCGGACGAGAATCGTTGTACCGTTCGGTGCACCGATTTCCTCCAGTTCTTTTTCTATGCCGCCCTCGATCACATAGCGGATGCCGGTTAAATCCTCTTCTACTTTAGAAATTGCCTCCACCATGGAAACTGCCGAAATACTTGCCAATGCTTCTCCGCGAAATCCCAGACTGACTAGGTCAGTCAAATCATCTGCCGATGTAATTTTGCTGGTAGCATGACGCAGGAAAGCATTCCGAATCTGTGAACGCTCAATTCCTCCGCCATTGTCTGTTACGCGGATAAAGGCAATTCCACCCTCTTTTATTTCCACAGTAATAGCGTCTGCGCCGGAATCAATCGCATTCTCCACCAGTTCTTTTACCACGCTTGCCGGTTTCTCCACCACTTCCCCGGCAGCAATTTTATCAATAGTCTGACTATCCAGCACATTAATTTTCATCTTTTATCACCATCTGTTTTTTAATTTATTTTGCAGCCGGTACAGCGTATTCAGCGCATCCATCGGCGTCAGATTCGTAATGTCAAGTTCTTCTAATTCCCTGACAACATCCTCATCTTTTACTGTATCAAAAAGTGAAATCTGCTCCAAATCCATTTCGTCGTATTTTATCGGTTTCGATTTTTCCTGTTTGATATTGATTTCGATGTTTTGAATCTTTTCCGTAATATCATTATCGCTAAGCTGCTCTACAATTTCTTTTGCCCTGTCAATTACCATGTCCGGTACGCCTGCAAGTTTTGCCACCTGGATACCGTAACTTTTATCCGCGCCGCCTTTTACAATCTTGCGAAGAAAAACAATATCGTCTCCTTTTTCTTTTACAGCAATACAATAATTGTTCACATTATCCATTTTACCCTCTAACTGCGTAAGTTCATGATAATGTGTCGCAAAAAGCGTCTTGGCGCCTAATAATTTCCGGTTGCTGATATGCTCTATCACTGCCCATGCGATACTTAAGCCGTCAAATGTGGAAGTGCCGCGTCCGATTTCATCCAAAACCAAAAGACTGTTTGTTGTTGCATTGCGCAAAATATTAGCAACTTCATTCATTTCCACCATAAAAGTAGACTGTCCGCTTGCTAAATCATCCGAAGCGCCGACTCTCGTAAAAATTCTGTCTACAATGCCGATATTGGCTTTTCCTGCCGGTACAAAACAGCCAATCTGCGAAAGCAGGACAATCAGCGCCGTCTGTCTCATATAGGTTGATTTTCCTGCCATATTCGGTCCTGTAATGACAGAAATACAATGTTTATTGTTATCTAAATAAGTATCATTGGCAATAAACATATCATTGGGAATCATCTGCTCTACAACAGGATGTCTGCCGTCCTTAATATCAATAACGCCTTTTTCATTCAAAGACGGTCTGACATAGTGATTTCGCTCCGCTATGTAGGAAAAAGAAGCCAGTACATCCAATCTGGCAACAGCTTTTGCCGTCTGCTGGATTCTCTCAATCTGTGCGGCAATGGTTTCCCGGATTTCACAAAAAGCGTCGTACTCCAAAGTACACAGTTTATCTTCCGCGTTTAAAATGGTATCTTCCAGTTCTTTTAATCGGGGTGTCGTATAACGTTCCGCATTGGCAAGCGTCTGCTTTCTGATATAGTCCTCCGGAACCAAGTCCTTATAGGAATTGGTTACTTCAAAATAATAACCGAATACTTTATTATACTTAATCCGCAGATTTTTGATTCCGGTACGCTCTCTGTCCTCATTTTCCAAAGATGCCAGCCAGTTCTTACCCTCAGTCTTTGCTTTCCGCAGCTCATCAATCTGCTCTTTATATCCCTCTTTGATGATACCGCCTTCCTTAACGGCAAGCGGCGCATCTTCTACAATGGCACTGTCTATCAGGGTAAACAAATCCGACAAATCATCCATTTCCGATGTAATTTCGGACAACAATGACGTATGTGTATCCTGCAGCACGGTTTTAATGGACGGCAGCATGGCAAGCGAAGCACGGAAAGCAATCAAATCTCTTGGATTTGCGCTTCTGTAGCTGACTTTACCAAGAAGTCTTTCCAAATCATAGATAGGGCTTAAATACTCCCGCAGCTCATCCCGGAGCATACTGTTTTTCGTCAGTTCTTCCACGGCATCCAATCGCTTTTCAATCGCCGCTTTATCAATTAACGGCTGTTCAATGTATTTTCGTAACAGTCTGCCTCCCATTGCCGTCTTCGTTCTGTCAAGCACGCCTAAAAGCGAGCCTTTTTTCTGCTTTTCACGCAATGTCTCAAGCAGTTCCAGATTTCTTCTGGTTGCACCGTCAAGCAGCATATATTTGTTGGTCAGATATGGGTACAGGTGCGTAAAATGTTCCAAAGACGTCATCTGTGTCTCATACAGATATTGCAGAAGCGCACCGGAAGCGAGCAGACCGACCTGAAATTCTTCAATGCCCAGTCCAAGCAGAGAAGTCACATGAAAATGTTTCAACCCACATTTCCGGCAGATATCTTCATCACAATAATGTTTCGGCAGCGTAA
>CAMWMM010000142.1 GCA_947175285.1 uncultured Lachnospiraceae bacterium | reverse complement strand
CCACTTCCCTGCACGAATCCGTTATGAAAGTGCGAATGGTTCCGATTGAGAGCGTTGTAACTAAATTCCCTCGTATGGTTCGTGACTTATCCAAGAAGCTGAATAAGAAAATGGAATTATATATGTCCGGTGAAGAGACAGAGCTTGACCGTACCGTGGTAGATGAAATCGGCGATCCGTTGATGCACCTTCTGCGTAATTCGGCTGACCATGGACTCGAATCGCCTGAACTTCGTAAAGAGAGAGGAAAGCCGGAAGTCGGCTCTATCTTCTTAGATGCTTATCAGGACGGTAATAACGTTGTTATTGAAGTCAGAGATGACGGTAATGGTATTGATACGGAATCCGTTAAGAACAAAGCTATTGAGCGTGGCGTTATCACACCGGAGCAGGCTGAAATGATGAATGAGAAGGAAATCATTGATTTGCTTTTCAACGCAGGTTTCTCTACAGCCAAGACAGTATCCGATGTATCCGGACGAGGCGTTGGTCTGGATGTTGTAAAATCAAAGATTGAGGCATTGAGCGGTGAAGTTGAGGTAAAGACAAAGCTTGGAGAGGGAAGTACATGGATTATCAGACTTCCTCTGACACTTGCCATCATTCAGGCGCTTATGGTTGTTATCGGAGATGAGAAATATGCTATTTCGCTGAGTTCTATTCAGACAATAGAGGACATTCCGCCGGAAGATGTAAAATTAGTACAGAATAAAGAAGTCATTCATTTAAGAGACATTGTTATTCCGCTTGTACGATTGAGTGAGATTCTGGATATTCAAAGCAGCAAGGGACCTGATGAGAATCTGATTGTTGTTATTGTGAAGAAAGGCGATAAACTAGCGGGTCTGGTAGTGGATGAATTGATAGGTCAGCAGGAAATCGTTATTAAATCAATGGGCAAATACATCAGTAAGAGCAAGATTATCAGCGGCGCAACGATTCTTGGTGATGGTGAAGTTGCATTAATCTTAGATGCGAATGCATTGATTTAATGAAGGGAGGATGATTAGGATGGATGAATTAAAAGTAGCCAGTGAAACAACACAGTTTATTGTAATTCGTTTGGGCGATGAGCAATATGGTATTAATATTAAATATATTGATAATATTTTGAGAATGCAGAAAATTACCAGAGTGCCTAATGTGGCGCCTTATTTGAAAGGGGTAATTAATCTGCGCGGCGAGGTTCTTCCTGTTATGAGTGTTCGTATTAAAATGGGACTGGAGGAAGATGTTGTTACCAAAGCAAGCAGGATTATTGTCATCAAAATGGAGCAGCAGGGAATGATTGGCGTCATTGTGGATGAAGTAAAAGAGGTAGTGACTTTGGAAACGGAACAGATAGAGAAAGTGGCATATGATTCCAAAGATGAAAAAGATAATTTTATTTCCGGAGTCGGTAAGTGTGAAGGCGGTTTGATTTCCCTTCTTGATTTGAATCTGGTTATGCCGGAAAATGCTTAGGAGGTTGACGCGTGGGCGAAATAAATTTTGATGAGATGTCTCAGGAATATTTTGATGTTCTGAGAGAACTGGGGAATATCGGAGCGGGCAATGCTACGACGGCTTTGGCGCAGATGCTTCAGTGTAAGGTAGATATGGCAGTGCCGAAAGTAGCGCTGTTGGAATTTAAAGAGGTAGGAGAGGCCATGGGCGGCGAAGAGCAGATTATGGCAGGTATCTATCTTGGGGTAGAGGGGGATATTACCGGTAGTATTATGTTCCTGTTGGAGAAAGACTCAGCAAGATTTCTTGTATCCAAAATGATGGGGATGCAGGAAGAGGGCGAAGAGTTTTCTGAGATGGAATTGTCTGCTCTGAAAGAGGTTGGTAATATTATTACGGGAGCATACTTAAACTCCCTTTCTACTATTACGAATTTGAAAATATACCCTACCATACCGGATATGACAATAGATATGGCAGGTGCAATTATGAGTGTACCGGCTATACAGTTTGGCGCGGTAGGAGATAGAATGTTGTTGATTCAGACACAGTTTTTCGATGAAGTGGCAATTGACGGATATTTTATTTTGATTCCGGATTTGGAATCTTACAGCAAAATTTTATCCGCATTAGGTATGCCAATATAATAATAGTAATAGTGAAGGTGGGAGATTCAGGAACATGGCTCAAGTGATAAAGGTCGGTATGGCCGATTTAAATATATGTGTTAGTCCTGATGGGATTACTACATTGGGACTAGGTTCATGTGTGGGTATTGCAATAAGGGATCCGGTGACAAAAATCGGGGGATTGGCACATATTATGCTGCCGGATAGCAAAACAATTAGGAATAACGGTAATATTCCCAAATTTGCCGATACAGGTATAGAAGAACTTGTCAAAAGAGTAGTGGCAAAGGGGGCAAATAGAACAAGACTGGTTGCTAAAATTGCAGGCGGAGCCCAGATGTTTTCTTTTGGCGGAGGTAATTCTGAGACGATTCGTGTAGGTGAAAGGAATGTGGAAGCATCCAAGAAAAAACTTGCCGAATTAAAGATACCGATTTTGGCTGAAGATACGGGGAAAAATTATGGAAGAACCGTTATTTTTTATCCGGAAACTGGAGATTATATCATTCGTGCGGTAGGAAAACCGGAAAAAAAGATTTAGAAGGTAAGAGCATTGGAGAAAGAAGAACAACAAGAACAAGAACAACAAGAACAACAAACATTTATTACAGATTATGCGGAACTGAAAAGAGAAAAAGAGAGAGAGCGTGCATTAGAAGAAAAAAAGACGGAAATCAGGGCGAAGAAAAGAAAACTGATTCCTCCTTTTGTGATGCTTCTTGCAGGCGCTATTGTCAGCATTACCATGTTTGTATCACATTATAAATCCAAAGATATGCTGGTTATTTTGCTGTGTGTTTTGCTTGGTTTTTATGTTGCCGGAGAAATATTGAAGTATATGCTTGACCGTTTTGAGGAGGATGCCGAGGCAAGACGGAGAGAAGAGGGCGAGGTTTTTGAAATGGGACCTGATGGAGCGTCGGCAGGCGCTGCGGCAGCAGATTCGGCAGGGGAAGAACCGGAAAGCGGACAGGAACAGACCGGGCAAAGATTAGACGATGATGAGGAAGAGCTGATTTTCTAAAATAAAGTTTGATGTAATGGGGAAACGTCATGGACGAGGCAGGTAAGAAAAAACTTTGGGATGAATATGATAAAACAAAGTCTCCCGAAGTAAGAGAAAAAATCATATTAGAGTATGCCCCGCTTGTTAAGATGGTTGCAGGACGGCTTAGTATGTACCTGGGGTATAACGTTGAGTATGAGGACTTGGTCAGCTACGGTATCTTTGGTCTGATTGACGCAATTGACAAATTTGATGCCATGAAAGACGTCAAGTTTGAAACGTATGCCAGCCTGCGTATTCGCGGAGCTATTTTAGACCAGATACGAAAAATGGACTGGATTCCCAGAACAATCAGGCAGAAACAGAAAAAAATTGATACGGCAATTAAAGAAATTGAAGCAAAGTACGGCAGAAGTGCGACTGATGATGAAATCGCGGCAAGTCTCGGCATTACAAATGATGAATATGTTGACTGGCAGTCACAGATGAAAGTGACAAATGTTGTTTCTTTGAATGAGTTTTTGGAGCAGGGAAGTGAAATCCCGAATGACAACAGTTATAATCGTAATGCGCAGTTTGACGGACCGGAAGAAGTGATTGAAAGGGATGAATTAAAGCGGATGCTTGCGGAAGCCCTTGAACTTCTGACGGAAAAAGAGCGGAAAGTTATTGTGTTATATTACTATGAGGATTTAACATTAAAAGAAATTAGCAGCATTTTAGAAGTATCAGAGTCCAGAATTTCACAGCTGCATACCAGAGCATTACAGAAAATGAAAAGCAGGATGGGAAATTACATGGGCATTTTAACCGAGAGACAATAGCTGCCGTATGGCGGTGCCCTAAACGAATGAGGTAAGAAGGAACGGATATTTTAGATTAGTCCATGAAGAAGAAAAGACAAGTTTGAAGCTGATTCCCCCGACAGACGGCGGCGAACCGGTTTCTGTAAATGATGTGACGGAATATCTTGCATCAAAAGATATTATATATGACAAAAATACATTATATAAGGCTATAGGAGTTTCGGCGGAAAAGGCGGTGGTTGTTGTATTGGAGAAGCGTACGACGCTGCCGGAGCGGGAATGTTATCAATTCACGATATCGCCGGATAATATGGAGGCATACGCCAGATTTTATGCGCCTTCAGTCGGCGGAGGAGAAATGACGGCGGAAGAATTCTTAAGCGATTTGGAATTCAGAGGTATCCGCCATGGTATTTTAGAGAATGAGATAAAGACTTTTTTTGCAGGCAGGAGGGAATATTGCAAGGATATTCTGGTGGCAAAAGGCACGGACCCTGTCCATGGCAGCGATGCCCGTATTGAATATTATTTTAATACGGATAAAAAGGCAAAACCGGCGGTTAAAGAGGACGGAAGCGTGGATTTCTTCCAGTTAAATGTGGTACAGCACTGCGATAAGGGCGATGTGTTAGCCAAGCTGATTCCGGAAGATCCGGGAGAACCGGGAACCAATGTACTCGGAGCGCGTATTAAACCGCGCGATGTAAAAAAAGCTGTTTTAAAATATGGTAATAATATTGAGATTTCGGAAGATAATACAACATTAACCTCTTTAGTGAACGGACATGTGGAACTGACAGAGGGCACTGTTTTCGTTTCAGATGTGCTTATTGTGGAAAATGTTGATAATGCTACAGGAAACATTGATTATGAAGGCAATGTACAGGTCAATGGAAACGTATGCACCAATTTTGAAGTAAAAGCAAAAGGTAATATAGAAGTAAAGGGCGTCGTAGAAGGCGCCGTTTTGGAAGCGGGAGAAAATATCATTATTGCCCGCGGTATGAATGGTATGAGCAGAGGAACGTTAAAGGCAAAAGGCAATATTGTTGCTAAATTTTTGCAGAACGTTACTGCACAGGCTGATGGATATATTATGTCCGAATCTATTTTGCACAGTACTATTATGGCAGGTACGGAAATAAATGTAGACGGAAAGAAAGGCTTTATTACGGGCGGCAGAGTCAGTGCGGTGAATACGGTTAACGTTAAGACGCTTGGCTCGGCAATGGGAGCAGATACGCTTGTTGAGGTAGGATCCGATCCGAATCTGGCAGTCAGATTACAGGAATTAATGAAGAAAGTGGAAGAGGAAAACAAGTCAATACAGTCGATTCAAGAGATTTTAGTATCTACTAAGCAAAAAATGGCAAAGGGCGTCAAACTGACACCGGAGCAGCTTAAGTATGTACAGACATTGGCTGCTTCCAATCAGCAGAAAGCGGTTCTCGTTGGGCAATATATAGAAGAAATAGAGAAGCTGCAGGGACAGATGAAAGGCAAAGCGGGAGCCTGCGTGATTGTAAGAGACACTGTTTATCCGGGAACAAAAATCTGTATTGGGGATATTTCCATGGTAGTACAGAAAGAGTCGCAGTATTGCCGGTTTGTGAAAGACCGGGGAGATATTAAGTTGACTGGTATTTAATGAGAAGGGGGCATTTGTATGGCAATAGGTCAAATTGAGATACAAGGTCAGATTACCAGAGCGCATGACATGACAACCTATAAGCATCATGAAGATACAAAAGGCATGGTGGAGCAGTCGAATGTCGGCGTCCAGTTTGCGAAGCATGTGGAAAACCAGCTTGCGAAAGTAAACCGTAGAGAACAGGCGGAATATCAAAATAAAAAATTCGACGCCAAGGAAAAAGGCAGCAACGAGTACAGCGGAGACGGCGGACAGAGAAAGAAAAAAGAAAATAAAAAAGAAACGGACGGAAAAGTAATTTTAAAAGGAATCGGAAATTTTGATATATCGCTTTGAAAACGGAGGATAAGATGAGTATTACTGGCATTATTTTAATCATAGCAGGTGTTATAGTTCTTGCGTTAGGCTATCTTCTGCCGACGAAAAAAAACGACATGGAAGAAGAATTTCATCTGATTAGTGAGGATGAGGTCAGAAAGATGGTTGACAGAGAAGTCGAGGGCGCTAAGGAGCATATTTTCGATATTATAGATGAATCTGTTACGTATGCTATAGAAAAAACAGAGCGTTCGATGGAAAGAGTTACGAACGAAAAAATAATGGCTGTCAATGAATATTCCGATACCGTTTTGGAGGAAATCAATAAAAAGCATAAAGAAGTTCTGTTTTTATATGATATGTTAAACGAGAAACATGATAATTTAGTAGAAGCCATTTCCGATGCGGCAGGAACCGCGGAAGAAGTAAAACAGACGGTGAGGGATGCGCAGATAACGGCTGAGGAGGTACAGGAAGCGGTCAATGAAGTACAGATGACGGTAAAGGATGCGGATGAAACTGCACGGAATGTTATGGAAGCCGTATTGGAAATCAAGGACTTTGACAGAACGATTAGAGAAAATGCTGCGGCTATGTATAAAGAGCCGGCGCCGGTTCCCGAAACGCCACGTAGAACCAGAAGAACAAGAAAAGAAGCACCGCAGGAAGTAGAAAAAATAGAAAAAGCAGAAGAAATGGAAGCACCGGCAGATGCTTTCAGAATGCGGGATATGGATGAAACACCGTATTATACGACCATGAGAGAAGAACTGGCCTTGGCATATGGCGACGAAGAGACAGAAGAGGAAGCCGAAGAAGAGTTTGTTCCTATTACGCCGCCAAGAGTGGAGATTATCCATGATGTAGACGGCGATTATGTTGCCGAACCAATGCCGCAGGAGGAATATTATCAGCCTGAGGAGCGTTACCGCCGGGAAGAATATTATCAGCCTGAAGAGCGTTACCGCCGGGAGGAATATTACCAGCCTGAGGAACGTTATCAACCGGAAGAACGCTACCAGCCTGAGGAGCGCTGGGAAGAGCGGCGCAGACCGGCTAAGAGACAGCAGGAAACAAAGTCGGTAAATGTACAGTTCGCGAACAGCAGGGACAGGAATAAAAACAACAACGAAAGAATTCGTGAACTGCATAAGGCGGGCAAATCGAATATGGCAATAGCAAAAGAGCTGGGACTCGGCATTGGTGAAGTGAAGTTAGTCATTGATTTGTTTGAAGGTATGTAAGCAAAAGAGCGATAAATGGCAGGTGAGTTATGGAATTGAAATACTATTTACGAGGCCTGGGGCTTGGCATTATTGTGACGGCAATTATTATGGCTGTTGTTTCGCCGGGCAGTCAGAAAATGACGGATGCAGAAGTAATAAGACGTGCAAAGCAGCTTGGCATGACAGAAGAAAAAGTCCTTTCGGACAGTGCTGCGAAGAAAGAAGATGCTTCCGGTGAAGATGTTTCTAACGAAGATGCTTCCGGCGAAGCAGGTTCTCCTGACAAGAATGCTTCTGATGATGAAAATGAAGAACAGCCGCAGGAGAAAGAGAAAGCCGTGAGCGCACAGGCGCCGGCGGACAGAAATTCACAGAATACACAAGCGCAGGCACAGGTGCAGACACAAACACAAACGAAGCCGGAACCGACTGATGAGGAACCGGAAGATCCAGAAGCATCGGAAATTGGTGAGAATGTGGAATTAGAGCGGCAGGAAGCGGAGGAAACAAATACATCGCTTCCTGTTTCCGATACACCTATAGTAGTTACGATAGGAAGCGGCGACGGTTCCTATTCGGTCAGTAAGAAATTGGCGGATGTAGGAGCGATTTCCTCACCGGGGAATTTTGATACTTTTTTATGTGAGAATGGTTATGATAAGAAAATCCGGCCGGGGATGTATACGATTCCCGCAGATGCCAGTGATGAACAGATGGCAAGAATTATTACCGGGGCGGAATAAAGGGAAAAAGGCTTGCAACAATAATGATTTTATGATATAGTGTCAAAGTGTGCAGTTTGACTGCGCAGTTGCAATAGAAAAACGCAAAAAACACATATGTCCATTGTCTGTCAGTGCTTCGGAAGTCGAAGTTAGCAGATGAGCAGGTTGTTACCGGGTAAGACATATGGAAGAAAACAACTAAATGGAGGGAAAAACATGAGCGTTATTTCAATGAAACAGTTATTAGAAGCAGGTGTTCATTTCGGACATCAGACAAGAAGATGGAACCCTAAAATGGCTCCTTATATCTTTACCGAGAGAAACGGCATTCATATTATTGATTTGCAGAAATCCGTAGGTAAAGTGGATGAGGCATATAAGGCAGTATTTGATGTTGCATCTCAGGGCGGAACGATTCTTTTTGTCGGCACGAAAAAACAGGCACAGGATGCCGTAAAGACGGAAGCAGAGCGTTGCGGCATGTATTATGTAAACGAGAGATGGCTCGGCGGTATGTTGACGAACTTTAAGACAATCCGCTCAAGAATTGAAAGATTAAAAGCTATTGAAGTAATGTCAGAAGACGGTACATTCGATGTACTTCCGAAAAAAGAAGTTATTAAATTGAAAAAAGAATGGGATAAGTTAGAGAGAAACCTCGGCGGGATTAAAGAGATGACAAGAATCCCTGACTGTATCTTCGTTGTAGATCCTAAAAAGGAAAAAATCTGTGTACAGGAAGCACATACACTGGGTATTACCTTAATCGGTATCGGTGATACAAACTGTGATCCGGAAGAACTTGATTATATCATTCCCGGTAATGATGACGCTATCAGAGCCGTAAAACTGATTGTATCCAAGATGGCTGATGCCGTTATTGAAGCAAATCAGGGCGAAGAAGCATACGTAGATGAGCAGCAGGAAGCAGCGGAAGAAGCCGCAGGGGCAGCAGAAGATATCGAAGAGATAGCACAAGCTGAAGAATAATGTGAAAAATAAATTTTTCACAAGGTTGAGACAAATACTGAGTAGGAGGAAATATAGAAAATGGCTATCACAGCATCAATGGTAAAAGAATTAAGAGAAATGACCGGTGCAGGCATGATGGATTGTAAAAAAGCGCTTGGTGAGACCAATGGCGATATGGATGCAGCGGTTGAGTATTTAAGAAAGAACGGTCAGGCAAAAGCAGAGAAGAAAGCAGGCAGAATTGCAGCAGAAGGACTTTGCCGTGTTGCCGTTAAAGATGATAAGACAGCAGCAGTTGTAGAGGTAAACTCCGAAACAGACTTTGTTGCGAAGAATGAAGACTTCCAGGCATATGTGGAAGCTGTTGCAGCACAGGCAGTAAATTCCGATGCAGCTAGTCTGGATGATTTCCTTGCAGAGAAATGGCATTTGGATGCTTCTAAGACAGTAAAAGACGCTCTGGTTGATAAGATTGCCGTTATCGGTGAAAATTTGAATATCAGAAGATTTCAGAAAGTTGTTGCAGCAAACGGCTGTGTTGTTACTTACGTACATGGCGGCGGAAGAATCGGCGTTATTGTAGAGGCAGATACGAATGTCGTAAATGACAGCGTAAAAGAAGCTATGACCAATATTGCGATGCAGGTAGCAGCATTAGCGCCTAAGTATGTTTCTACCACAGATGTATCCGAGGAATATAAGGAACATGAAAAATCTATTATTGCAGAGCAGATTAAAAATGATCCTAAAATGGCAGGAAAGCCTGATAAAGTAATTGAGGGCGCTGTAAACGGTCGTTTGAATAAAGAGTTGAAAGAAGTATGTCTGTTAGAGCAGGTATATGTAAAAGCGGAAGATGGAAAACAGTCTGTAGCAAAATACATTGAGCAGGTTGCAAAGGAAAATAACGCAAACCTTTCCATCAAATCCTTTGTTCGTTTTGAGACAGGTGAAGGTCTTGAAAAGAAAGAAGAGAACTTCGCTGAGGAAGTTGCAAAGCAGATGGGAATGTAAAATTGGTTCTTGCAAAGTCAGGCTGCTAAAGCCTGACTTTTTTGCTTAAAGGAGAGGAGACGGTA
>CAMWMM010000141.1 GCA_947175285.1 uncultured Lachnospiraceae bacterium | reverse complement strand
ACCTTTGTAAGAGGAATATGATATGACGTTAAATGAAAATATCAAACAATTACGTTTGGCAAGAAACCTGTCTCAGGTTGATTTGGCAAAAGAGCTTGGTGTCACCAAACAAAGTATCTCTAATTGGGAAAACAATAATATTCAGCCTTCCATTGATATGCTCATTCGTTTAGCACAATTTTTTTCAGTTTCGACTGACTGCATTTTAGGACTTAATCATCGAAAATATATAGAAATCAGCGAATTAACAGACCGCCAGTTAGCTCATATATCAGCCATTATTGATGACATCCGCGGTACCAATAAAAGAACATAAAAAAAGTACAGACTTCGGAAATTTCCGTAACTCTGTACTTTTATAATTCATTATTCATTCCACACAAACTATTTAATAAAACCCTCTCTCACACCCCCGCCACCGGAAAATACCATACATCCCTGCTATATGGCAGCATCTCATCCGCCATACATAATATTACTCCCGGCTGAACATCCATTTTTAACTTATGAAGCACTGAAAAATTTTTATCTGCATGATTCGGCATCTTTGCTTTCTTTATCTCGATAGGATATATTTTATCCCCTTCAACAAACAACAAATCAATCTCTTTTCCGTCAATGTCCCGATAGTAATATAAATCCGCTCTTTTCCCTGCATTATAATAGCTTTTTACAATTTCGCTGACCACATAAGTTTCAAAAAAAGCACCGTCCATAGCGCCATTTTCTAATATTTCCGCATTGGGCCATCTGCACAGATATGCGGCAAGACCGGTATCCATAAAATACATTTTCGGTGTTTTCACCAATCTGTTTGTGATATTGTTATAATACGGGCGAAGTATAAAAATAATGCCGGAGCGCTCTAAGATAGTCACCCATTCTTTTGCCGTAGGCGCTGATATACCAATCGCGTTTGCAATCTCATTATACTTTAACTCCATCGATGTTCTTGCTGCCATATATACGAGAAAATCATAAAACTCACCCAGCTTTCCTACTAAAGACAGTTCTTTAATATCTCGCTCCAAATAGGTGTTAATATAGTCTGTATAAAAACGTTCTCTGTCTAAATCCGTAGTAATTAACTTCGGCATTCCGCCTCTGAAAATCTGCCCATATATCTCATGTACATCTTTAGGCTGACAATTTTGCATCCTTTTACGAAGATTTTCAAGAGCCGGATGAAATACACACGCCTCCCTCTCCTCTAGTTCCGCCGCGGACAAACCAGACATATCAAAGACGGCAATCCTGCCCGCCAAAGACTCCGATACGTCTTTCATCATTTTGAATTTCTGGGAACCGGTCAGCCAGTACATCCCGTTGTTATCTTCGCCATCTAATGCCTTCCTATCCACAATCCGCTTCATTTCCAGCAGAATGGAGGGAACACGTTGAAACTCATCTATCAGAAGCGGATAACCGTAAGTCTCAAAAAAAAGCGCCGGGTCTTTCTCCGCCAGTCTTCTTGCGTTTCCATCGTCCAATGTCACATAACGGCGTTCTTCTTCCTTTATGTGATTTAACATAGTCGATTTTCCGACCTGACGCTGTCCACACACCATGACTACCGGATAAAACTTTGACGCTTCTCTAACCTGATTTTCCAAATGTCTCTGAATATACAATATTTTTTCCCCCTGATAATTCGAGCAAAATAATTTGTGACTTTATTTTACTCGAATCATCAGGAGGTGTCAACATCCTTTTCCACCTAATGCAATCCGTTATATGTTACCTTGTAAATCTGATTTCCATCCGGTAAAAACGCAGGTTTTGATTCAGGAGAGATACTTACCACATTTCCAAAGAACATATAAGGCGACAGATTATGATGAGACGGTCTCTCCCATTCCGGAAGGGCATAATACAAATCAAAGTTCGTACCTTTAATTCAGCTTGCGCTCATATAGCCGAACAAAGCATGTTCAAAACTGTGCAGCGAAGTTTTCCAGTTATGTGTTTTCGGATATTGAATCATCGGCTTATCTGTCTTACCGTCCACCATATGCCAGATTTCTCCGTTTTCCTTATCTACCATCTTATCGAACCAGTAACGCTGCGTCTTATTTAAATACCTGTAATATGACGGGTCATGGATGGATAAAATCTCACATGCCTGATCCAATTCCGCCAGAATCCACCACTCCTTATCCACATCCAACTGACCATGCTCATCAAAGCGTCTTGCCCATGAACCTGTTTCCTTAATGTATGCATCTTTAATAATACGATCAATTTTAGGACGGGCAAAGTCAATATAAAACGGGTCGCCAAGTAATTCCCCTACTTTCAAGATTACCCAGAATGTTTTCACCGAATGCCCGAAATCGGTATGGTCGGAGCCGAGTCCCATAGAAGAATATGCGCTTTCTACACCCCAGAAAAACTTATAGTGTTCACTGTAAAACTGTGTAATCAAAATATCCACAATTTTCTTCATGTCTTTCTTCCAGATGCTCTTATAAGGTTCCGGAAGTACCGGTGTCAGCATTAACATATAAGCATACAACTGGTCAAGCTGTGCAACAATCTGTACGTCCGGATCTTTGGTATGTTTCGGAAACCATGTAAGATAACCTCTTCCGTCATCCATATATACATTAAAGATAAAGTCCTTCAGCTGTATAATCTTATGCAGAATCGTATTATCATGTGTCAGGAAATAATACATGCCAAGTCCGGTCAATCCGTATGCCAAATCCTGACTGGTTCTCATCTTATAGTCTTTGTCCCACTCGCCGGAATCCACATTTTGTATCACATGCATGCCATAATTTCCGTCCATTGCATCTGCCAGTGCAAGCGCACCTTTTCTGCATACCTTCAGGTAGTACGGATTTCCTGTCATATGAAAAGCAATTCCGAATGCGTAGGTCAGGCGGGAGTGTGCCCTGACAAAATTATAGTCCGGCTGTACCAACCCTTGTGTTATCGGATCTAACAATGCCTGTTTAAATTCCTCCGGCCACTCCTCTTTATTCTTAGGCAGCGTTCCACCCTCATTGGTATGATATGTAAGGAAAAGTCCGCCCTGTAATTCAGTCGCTTCCGGCGTATCCCAGAACTTCATCAGGTCTTTTATTACATGGTCTTTCCAGACACTCGGCGCCAATGCCTCGCTGATTAATTTGTCAATATCAATATCTTTTTTCTTTGGTGCCATTTGCCCTACAGGTTTTGAGGGCATATTCTCATATCCAATATCCATAGTCATTTTCATCCTTTCAATTTACTATAAGTTTCTAGTATCGTTTCCGTATAAAGTTCCAAATCCGCCGCTGAACGCCCGGTTACCAAGTCACGGTCCACCACCACATGCGTTTCATCAGGCATATAAATTCCGCCCGCATTCACAACATCCGCTAAGACGACCGTATGACAGATTACTTTTCTGTCTCTTAATAATTCCGGTACAGGCGTCAATATCCAAAGTGCATGACATAGCGCACCCTTAACAATCTGCGGATTCATCATGGCGGACGCCATAAACCTTACGGCTGCCGGTGAACGTAAAAGACTAGGGTCCGCAAGTGAACCCATCGGAGGGATTTCTCTTAATCTGCATGCTACATAGTTTGCGGCGCACAATACAATCGCATAGTCATTCGGATTGGCGTCAGCCACTTCATTTTTTACGAGCATACTCTCCAAAGGCTTATCCACACTGTCCACGTCACTGACCAGAACCCGCTCCGACGCTCCCCATAAATATGTCAAAAAATCTACCTGAGCGCCATGCTTTGTAAAAAATTCCTGATAATAATTTACTTCTTCCGGAATATATTCCGTTTCAACAAGCACTGCAACCTTTTTTCCTTCTAATATTTTGTCCATATGCACCTCCCGTTATCTTATACTTTATTTGTATTGTATCAGAAAATTGTCTCTCATTTATTTCGATTTTTACCTGTTTTCTGACAATTTTTGACATAAAAAAGGTCAGGCTCTACGGCCTGACCTGCAAGAATCGCTTCGCAATTCTTGCTGACTTCCACTACTACCCAAGCTATTAAAGAGCATCGGTTCGAAACTCCTCAATCACCCTTAACGCTTCCTCGCTAATCGGCAATGGAGTCTCAGCCGGTCTCGCCAGATAATATCCCTGCATTAAATCCACGCCAAGCTCTAAAACTTTCCTAAGTTCCTCCGCCGTCTCCACACCTTCGGCTACGATTACGATATCACGCTTATGTGCATAGTCCACAATATTTCTGATAATCTCTTGTTTACCGGAATCTTTATCCACATCCCTTATAACATCGATATCTACTTTGATATACTTCGGATGCAATTCAAGAATACTGTCTTCACCGTTATCTTCACCTCTATAGTCATCCAGTGCAAACATGCCTGAAAAGACTTCCGTATGGCTCTTTCTTTCCAGTATCTCCCTATCTAAACATTCTGCTCCGGTAAGCTCTACCACAACTCGGGAGTGCAGCGCATCGTATAACTCCTGATATTCCTTTTTTTCTTTCTTAGTCAGACATTCGCCGGCAATGGAATTGATGAATAAAAGCGCCTCTTCCCGTACAACACCGCGTTCCAATAATTTCTGATAGCATTCTGAAGCACGGAATAAAGTAATGCATTCAATCGCGTGCAGGCGTTCTTCCTCTTTCGCAATGTTCAGCACTGTCTCAGGTGAACGCAGATTAGGCAGATTTACCCTCATTAATGCTTCATAAGCGTATACGGCTCCTCCCTCTCTGTTAAAGATGGGCTGGAAGAAATAATTCACATCCCGCTTCTCCAACATCGTGTGGAACTCCAACTTGCTCTGATTCTGCAATAACTGCTGTTTATAGAGTTTTTCTTCAAACTCGCGGTACTCTCCCTTTTTATTGCGTTTTACCTGATACATGGCAAAATCCGCATATTTCATCAGTTCGGAAAGTTCGCTGCTGTCTTCAGGATACCACGCAACACCGCCGGACGCGCTGAGTCCCATATTATCTCCGTTCGGCAGAACAAATTCCACCTCACGTATTGCCTTATAAAGCGCAACTACTTTTTCCCGTATCTCCTCCTGACTGTCGTATCCGTAGAAGAGAAGAATAAACTCATCACCTGACATGCGGGCACACAGCGTTTTTTCCGGCGTATTCTCCACAAAGCATCTGCCCGCAGTCTGAATATACAAATCTCCGAAATTGTGTCCGAATCTGTCGTTGGTCGTCTTTAGATTATCCAAGTCTATCATTAATAATCCCGCATGCTTAAGAACCTCCGGTTTTAAGAAGAGTCTGTCCGCCTCCCGCTTAAATCCTCTTCTGGCATACAGTTTTGTCAGGTTGTCACTGTCTCTCTCCCGCTCTATCTGCATTTTTTCAAGCGTGGATACCGTAACATCCTCTATCAGTCCTACCTGTCGTCCGTCTTTTTCCTGTCTTTCGGAGCGCAGATAACGTATACTGCCGCCTTCCTTCGGCACACTGTAAACAACGCTGCCGTCTTCCGCTTCATAATGCTCCAATGACTGATTGATTTTCTGCTGCAAATTATGGAACTCGTTCACAGTCAGATTATTAATATCTACATCATAAAATCCAAGCATTGAAAAATACTTATCTGTCACATAAACGCTGTCCGTTTCTTCCTGAAGTTCATACCCCGCAAGCTCCACACTTGCCATGTCCATGATACTGAGCAGACGGGTAGAAGACTCCACAACCTCCCGTCCCAAACGGGAAATCGAATCTGCAAAACGGTCAATCTCGCGTATTCCGGTAGCAGACAATACAGGCATGTTGTCCGATTGTGCTTTTTCTACCTCTTCCGCTAAATTTCTGATTGGCTTTGAAAGTCTGTAGCTTACATACACGATGCCCGCAAGACCAATACTAAAGGTTAAAATAATAGATATAAACAACAGTTTCTGTATCTGTCTCGAAAAAGCAAATAAATCATGTTTTGACGCAGTTCCTAACAAATACAATTCATCATTCTCGAACGGAGCATTATTACTGTACAGCGCCAGTCTCTTTGCCGCCCCGAAATAGTCTTTATCAGCGCTCTCCACACTTTTTTTATCTTCTGATAAAGCAAACTGCAGTTCCTCTGCCGTCTGCATTCTCATCGTATTGCCGGAGACTACGAGCGGCGCCAGAAGATTGTCTTCTCCTGTGTTCACCGCCAATATGTAAGTTCCATGCTTGTCATCCACCAATTCCTTATCCGGCAGAAGAGACTGTATATAATCCGTCAACAGTTCAATGCCTAATACACCGTACAAAGTGCCATCATCCAAAACAAGCGGAATCGAATAGGCGATAGAGGTACGATTGTCTCCCTCTAAAGTGTATGGTTTCGCTGTCCAGTATCCATAATCTTTTTCTCTTAATCTGCACCCGTCCGCCAAGGCAGTCTGATAAGGTTTACTGAAAAAATCCTGTCCGATATCTGCCTGTGAAAAATTAGGTTTCCATCCGGAATCAGTGGCAATGTATGCCGATTTGACTAAATCTCCCGGCGCACGCTCCCACAGCAAATCCGCATTTCTTTCCGAAGGAGATGCCGTAGGGTCCAAGTCTCTAATATATATTCCCGGGAGAGTCTCGGACCGGGCCTCTCCATCAGTGCAAAATATCACAAAAATACCGGAAATGTTTTTATTATACATCGTATCAATCAGTTCCGGACTAATCTCTTTCAGCAGTTCCACACAAGCTCCGCCGGTTTCGTTTAAATCATCCAGCTTCAGCCTGCCCTCATCCAGTCTGCTCTGTACATTCGCATCAATATCCTCTGCCAGCAGTTCCAAACCTGACCAGTTTCCAATCATCTCAGTCAACAGAAAATTACCTCTGTTTTCAGTCTGTTGTGCAAGTATATCCGTAGCATTCGTATTCAGTTTCCCTATGACGCCGCCAAATAAAATAACGCTCATCATACACAGCATCTCTATAGCAAGTATGACCAAACGCGGTATTAAAATTTTACGGAAAATGGTTCTTTCCTTTTTCTTCACCGACGCATATTCCCCCTTACTTATTTTCCTTCAAAAGCCTGAAGCCGTCCCAGCGTCTCCTCGTACCATGCGTCAAAATACGCATCTGTGCAGAATTCTGCAGCCGCATCTTCCAGACTCTGTCCGGCTGACAGCCGCTCTGCGACAACCGCACGATCCTGTGCGGCAAGATCGCTCATAGCATACTCCAAAATATGACGTGCCTGCGTTCCGCCCTCAAAAGCTTTCGTTGTATAAGTTTGATTATTATTTACCATATCGACAGCCACCGGAAGCACTTTCTCCATATTCTGGCTAATCTCCGCACCGCTATTCAAAATAGCGGTCTTGTCATTGGCTGTTTTTGTAACCGGCAGATAACCCGACTGAACAGAGAATAAAATATTCTGGTCATCCGCCGTAAACCATTTCAAAAACTCCACGGAAGCATATATTTCCGCTTCACTTCCCTCTGTCACTACCATGCCTGCTCCCTGCTGTACGGCATAAGCTTCGCCGCCTGCAAAATCAGGGCAGGGAAGAACATCCATCTCAATCGAATAACTCTCATTGTCATCTCTGTTTACCGTATCCGGAAAGAAAGATGCACCGGAAGAAGACCCCACGAAAGCGATGATATTTCCGGTCTTAACATCATCACTGCGGAATCGTCCGGTAGCGGCAAAATAGCCTTTTACAAAAGGAATATAATAGTTATCCCACAATTTTCTTACGGTCTCTTTCTCAAAATTCAGTGTCATTTTACCGTCTGACACCTGAAAAATTTCCGTGTCCATCTGCATACTGCCGATTAACATATAATTTGCCATGGCATCTCTGCCAAACAGCGCTCTTCCGTCTCCGTCTATATCGGGTGTCTGCGCATCCGTCCACTCGTAATAAGCCTGCGCGGTTTTCACTAATCCCTCCATATCCGCTAAGTCTTCATATGCTGCCCCGGTCTGCGCAGCAAATTTATCCCAGTCTGTCTTGTTTAACACTAGCACTTCCGTAGATTTTGCCATAGGAAAAATCTTGATTTCTCCGTTTCCGCTGAAGTCTCCCTCATACATATAACTGTCTATGTACGCGCCAATCTCCGCTTCGTTCAAATACTTTTTCAAATCTACAATACCGCCCATCTGGTCAGCTGTATATGCCGTATCGGCATATGCCATAAAAATATTGGGTACTTCAGCTGCGCCAACCTCTCCTTTGAGTGCGGCAAGCACATTAGTTTCCAAATCATTGACCGAACCCTGACTGCTGCCCTTCACTATGATTCCTTTCTCTTTTCCTATCGTCTCATTAAACTCCTCCACCAGATTATCAAAAGCGGTAAGCTGGTCGCCGTTATAGTAGTTCCATACTTCAATCGTTACAGGCTTTTTGGGGTCTAGCGGTGATTTGCTTCCGCATCCCGTCAATGTCATACACATTGCTATAACAAGGCTTAACGATATCATTCTCTTTCTCATAATAGTAATCTCCTCAATATTTCAGCCGGACGTTTTACTCTTATATAACTCTCCTGATTGTAATAATGCTCCGATAAGTCGCTGATTCTCTCTTGATGCCGGTACGTTCGGTACTTGCATGTACAATTTGCCCATTGCCGATATAGATTCCGACATGTCCGCCGTAATAAATAATATCACCCGGCTGTGCCTCCGAATAAGACACGCTCCTGCCTGCACCGGACTGTGCATAAGAAGTTCTCGGCAGGGAATAGCCGAAATTTTTATAAACCGCCCAGACAAAGCCGGAACAGTCTGCGCCCTCCGTTAAACTCGTGCCGCCTGCTTTATAGGGATAACCGACATAATTACAGGCAAAATTCGCTATCTCCTGTCCTTTTGCGCTTCCTCCTGAAGAAACAACAGGTGTATTCTGTGAAGAATTACTGCTGTCCGAATTTTCACCGTTTTGCGCCTGTGCCTCCGCTGCAAGTCTCGCCTCTTCTTCCGCTTTTCTGCGAGCCTCCTCTTCCGCCTTACGCCTTTCCTCTTCTTCTAACTGTTTAATCTGTGCCGTTTCCTGTTTAATTTTTGTCGTATAAACTGCCGCTTCCTGCTTTGCTTTTGCTAAAACGACACTGTAGTTTTCATATTCTTCCTTCTTCTGTGCAAGCACTTCTTCCATATATGCCTGCTCGTCCTCCAGTTCATATCTGGAAGTCTGTAATTCGGATTTTTCTTCTTCCAGTTTATCCTGCAGAGCGGCAACTTCTTCCACCGTAGCCTGATATTCCTCAAGACGCTTCCTGTCATATTCATAAAGCTTCTCTACATATTCCGCCTTATTCACCATGTCACTGACATTAAAAGATTCCGTAAAAAGCTGCAGATAGGAAATCTCACCCTGTTCATACATGAACTTAATGCGAATCTTCATGGATTCATATTGTTCATCTTTCACCGCTACCGCCGCCTCATAATCCGCCTGCGTCACTTCGATTTCCTCTTCTTTATTTTTGATTGCCTCTTCAATCAAATTAATATCGGTAAGCAGTCCCACTATTTCCGCATCCAGTTCTTCAATTTCCGCTCCGATATCAGCTTGTGCACCAACATATCCGGAAATCTGTTGATTAATATTCTTCAGTTGTTCTTCGTTATCTTTCTTTTCCTGCTGCAGCTCGGATATTGTAGTAGCACATACCGGCTCTGCTACGGCTGCTAATAGAGCCAGAACTGCCAGCGCACTCATAAAGCGTTTCCATCTTTTTTTCATATGTGCCTCTTTTAACTACAGTTCACAGTTATTTACCGTTCTCGGGAACGGGATAACATCTCTGATATTTCCCATTCCGGTTAAATACATCACACATCTTTCAAATCCCAGACCGAATCCCGCATGGCGTACGGAACCGTATTTCCGTAAATCCAAATAGAACTGATAATCCTCTTTGTTCAGATGCAGTTCTTCCATTCTTTTCTCAAG
>CAMWMM010000140.1 GCA_947175285.1 uncultured Lachnospiraceae bacterium | reverse complement strand
TATTCCGTATAAAATGGCGTATGTGGCATTTCAAATATGTGGTTTAGAAGCATTGAATGAACTGAAAACAATATTCCACGATTTGAAAGGATAGAGGTAATGGACATGGAAAAAAAGGTATATATCACGGAGGAAGAACGGGAGAAGTGTCGCAAAGTGATTGATGCGTTTGCGGAACTGTACGAAATAGAGGACGAGGATATGATAGTGGTTGATGTGGGCAGGTATGGTTTTGTTAAATTGCAGTGCTATACACCGTCATATGGCTTTGAGGAACTTGACACCTATACAGACAGTAACAGCTTGTTTGAGGCGCTTTGGGACGAATATTTCAATCTAAATGTGTTTTTGCTTGCTAGGGAAATGCAGTTAGATGATGTTTTCTATGAGGATTTATTTAACAATCTGCCAAAGGAAAAACAGTCGGAACTTATCGGGAGAAAAGCCGACTTTGCAAAAAAGGCAGGTATAACTCCGTAAAATGAATTTTACAGAAAGAAAACGCTCTATGTAGAGGGGAATAAAAGATTAGAATGGCTCTGTGTATGATAATATGCAGGGCTTTTCTTAACCAGCAAAATATTTGTGATTGAGATAGAAAGATAGAATGAATGAGATGGCTTCCGTAGGCGTAGGCATTGTGGGCAATGTCGTATAACTGGCTGTTTATGGAGTTGTGGGTAACGCTGTTTGCAGGATGTGGGAAAGCTGCACTTTAGCTTTTCCATGTGCTGTGAACAGTGTTATCCATGACTCCATAGCCAGTTATGCACATTGTCCACGATGCAAAGGGAAGTCTCTAGGATAGGATTGATTCAGTATGACTATACTCAGTCTAATTATTTTTAGTATTGTTACATTCTGATTTTTAGAATTGCAGAAGTTCAAAAAGATGACTTCGAGAGTTTTAATTTTCGGAATCCAAGAAGTAAAGAAAATAAACTTCAAGAATTCTGGTTCTTGGAATACAGAAAAAATTGCATAACCAGTAGATATATATTATGAAATATAGGAGATTGTGTTAAAATATAGGAAAAAACTATGTTAAAGCATAGGATTTTTATATTCCTATCTGTTGGAAAATATGAAAAATTGTTAGACAGAGTATCGGGATTACCGCAAGGTATGCAAACGGATCAAGCCCAAGAACAGAGAAAGGAGAGGTCAAAAGAGCAATATATATCATTGTGATCCGGTTGGGCGTGTGCTATAATTTCAATATTATTGATAGAGGCAAGCAGATATTTAGGAGGATAAATTTATTATGGAAACCGTGATATATGAGGGTATTCCCAATCATGCAAAAGAAGTCAGACAGAAAGTATTTGTAGATGAGCAGGGATTTCATAATGAATTTGATGATATAGATGAAACCGCTACACATATTGTAATGTTTGACGGGGATAAGATGCCGATTGCAACCTGCCGCATATTTTGGGATGCAGTGATGAATACATATATATTAGGCAGGCTTGCAGTTATCAAAGAATATCGTGGCAAAAATATAGGTTCTGTCATTATCAAAGAAGCAGAAAAATATATTCAAAAAAATGGTGGAAAATGTATAGCTTTACACGCCCAATGCAGGATAACCGCTTTTTATCAAAATTTAGGTTTTACTGAATTTGGTGATATTGATGATGATGAAGGCTGTCCTCATGTTTGGATGAAAAAAAGCCTTTAAAGACAATAAATTTGACGTTTATAACTGTCAGTTTTGAGGTGATTATGGAAATTAAAAAATTGGACTATTCTTTGACTGTTTGTAAAGTTGCATCAGAACTTGATATTGATTTGAATAAAGAGTTTTATTTCATTGGAAAAACAGATGAAGAATATTCTTTAGTATGTATTACGGAGGATACGCCTATAAACACCACTGAGAGGGATGATGGGTGGAAAGGCTTTAGAATACAGGGAGTGTTAGATTTTTCACTGATTGGAATTTTATCTAAACTATCCTGTATCCTTGCTGATAATAAAATTGGCATTTTTGCAGTATCAACTTTCAATACAGATTATATTCTTGTGAAAGAGGAAAACTTTGACAGAACCTTAAAAGCATTAGTTTCGGCTGGATATGATATAGTCTGATGAAAAACATTTTATAATGATAAATATACCAAATACCATAGTTTGCTTAGATTGGAGGAAGCATGACACTACAGCAATTAAAATATATGATAATCGTTGCAGAAAGAGGCTCTATTACGGAAGCGGCGAAAGAACTGTATATTTCTCAGCCAAGTCTGTCCGGTGCTATCAAAGAGGTAGAAAAAGAAGCCGGAATAACAATTTTCAGCCGATGCCGGGCAGGAGTGGCACTGACAAAGGAGGGCATGGAGTTTTTAGGATATGCAAGGCAGGTAGTCCAGCAGATGGAACTTCTGGAAGCAAAATATATTGATAAAAAGCCTGCCAAACAGAGATTTTGCGTTTCCACGCAGCACTATACCTTTACGACAAATGCGTTTGTGGAATTGATACAGCATTTTGGACAGGAAAGGTTTGAGTTTATCCTGAATGAAACACAGACGCATCAGATTGTGGAAGATGTGCGAAACAGGTTTAGTGATTTGGGAATCCTATATCTTTGCAACAGTAATGCAAATGTGCTGAGAAAGCTGTTTGAAGAGTATAATTTGAATTTTTATGAATTATTTACGGCAACACCTCACATCTTTATTGGTATAAACCACCCGTTGGCAAAACGCACATCTGTTAAGCTGGATGATCTGAAACCATATCCCCGGCTCAGTTTTGTGCAGGGAACTTATGAATCCTCCAATTTTTCAGAGGAACTTTTCAGCAACGAACCTGCTGACAGGAGTATTAAGGTCAGTGACCGTGCTGCTATTGTGAATCTGATGATTGGATTAGATGGATATACAATCTCAAGCGGTATTTTCCCTAAATACCTGCAGGGAGATTCTATCGTTTCTATCCCTTTGGATGAAAATGAGGTAATGCATATTGGATACATACTGAACAAGGATAAAGAACTATCAGAGTTAGGGGAGATTTATGTTGAGGCTTTGAAACAGTATCAGACATAAATAAAACATAGGCTCACCCTATGTAAAAGCATATAAAACAGATATTACCTATTACATGACGTTCCGTGCTAAGGTAAAGAAACGGAAAGGAGGCATAAAAATGCCGGGTTATGTATTAGGTAATTTTTTTATCTATTCTGTTATCAATGCTTTTACTCCGGGACCGGGGAATATTCTGGCACTAAATACAGTAACGAACTATGGATATAAAAAAGGAAAACCACTTTTTTGGGGGATTTTTGCAGGCTACTATGTTGTACAGATTATATGTGCAATTTTTGTATTTGGGGTAAGTACCTTTTTACCGAATGTGCTTGGTATTATGAAATATATAGGAGCTGCTTATATTTTATGGTTGGCAGTCCATATTGCGTTGAGCAAGCCAACTACAGGTGATACAGAAAAATCGGCATCATTTATAAAAGGATTTTTATTACAGTTTGTCAATGTAAAAATTTATTTATTTGGAATTACTGCATTGACAGGATATGTCACAGATTACAACACTTCCTTATGGATTTTGCTGCTGTTTGAACTCATTATTGCAACAATAGGAACAGCTGCAACACTAACATGGGTTGGTATGGGGGTGCTGATACAAAAGGCATATCAAAAACATTATAGGGCGATTAACATTATTCTTGCCCTGACCTTATTAGAGTGTGTATATAGTATGTTAAGATAGCAAAGGGGGTATTGCTGAATATGCAGATAAAAAGAAATATTCTTTTAAATCCCGGTCCCGCAACAACAACAGATACCGTAAAAATGGCGCAGGTTGTACCTGATATTTGTCCGCGCGAAAAAGAATTTTCATCAATGATGAAACAGATGCGTGAGGATTTGGTTAGGATTGTGCATGGTGATCTAAATAAATATACTTCTATACTTTTTTGTGGTTCAGGCACGCTTACTATGGATGTGTGTATCAATTCACTTTTACCTGAAGGAAAGAAGATATTGATTGTCAATAATGGAAGTTACAGTATGAGGGCGGCAGAAATTTGTGAATATTATAGTCTTCCGTCCTTTAATTTTATATGTCCGATAGATGAATTGCCAGACTTAGACAAGATGGAACAGGTATTAAAAGAAAATCCTGATATTGCGCTTGTTTATGCAACACATAATGAAACAGGTACGGGTATCTTAAATCCTGTTAGAGAAATTGGTTCACTTGCACATAAATATAATGCGGTTTTTATAGTAGACACAATTTCCACTTATGCGATGCGTCCGATTGATATTGAAAGAGATAATATTGATTTCTGCATGGCATCTGCACAAAAGGGACTGATGGCAATGACAGGGCTTTCTTTTGTCATTGGAAATATAGAAATGATTAAAAAATCAGCATCATATCCTAAACGCTCGTATTATTGCAATTTGTATATGCAGTATCACTTTTTTGAGATAACAGGCGAGATGCATTTCACGCCACCCGTCCAGACTATTTATGCTGCTCGTCAAGCACTCGATGAATATTTTGCGGAAGGCGAAGATGCAAAATGGAAAAGACATTCAGAGGTGTTTGAGGCAATCCATGCAGGGCTTGATAAACTTGGCTTCAAGGATATTATCAAAAGAGAATTACAAGCAGGTCTTGGCGTTACAGTGAAATACCCGGATGATGAAAACTGGAGTTTTGAAAAGGTACATGATTATTGCTATGAGCGCGGATTTACTATATATCCTGGAAAGACATCGGCACAGAACACATTTCGGCTTTGTGCGCTTGGAGCTATCACAAAGAAGGATATCGAAGACTTTTTTATTGTTCTGTATGAGGCACTCAAAGAAAATAATATTCAGATACCTATTCACTATGATACTTAATAGCCTGTTTTATATCAAAAGAACAGGAATAAAAATGTAAGGGGGCAGAATGATGAAGAAAATTCTTTTGGCTACTCCTACCATGCATACGGAGGAGGAGCAGTATATTCAGAAAGCGTTTGAAACAAACTGGATTGCACCGTTAGGACCGAATGTAGATGAATTTGAGGATAAAGTGGCGGCTTATGTGGGAGTACCTTCTTCTGCTGCACTGTCGTCTGGAACAGCGGCACTGCATTTGTCAATTGTTTTAGCAGGGGTGAAAGAAAATGATATTGTGTTCGTTCCTTCCCTGACATTTGCGGCAAGTGTTAATCCGGTCAGATATGAGAAAGCAGTTCCGGTTTTTATTGACTCAGAGCGTGACACATGGAATATGGATGCAACGGCATTAAGAAAAGCATTTGAAAAATATCCTCACCCGAAGGCTGTCATGGCTGTGCATTTGTACGGCACATCAGCTAATATGGACAAAATATGCGCTCTTTGCAAGGAGCATGATGTTCCATTGATTGAAGATGCGGCTGAATCGTTAGGTACGACATATAAAGGAAAAATGACGGGTACTTTCGGAGATTATGGGATTTATTCATTTAATGGAAACAAGATCATTACAACTTCGGGCGGAGGTATACTGGTTGCCAGACAGGAAAAAGACATAGAGAAAGCTCGTTTTTTATCCAAACAGGCTCGTGATCCTGCCAGACATTATCAACATTCTACGATTGGATATAATTACAGGATGTCAAATGTTGTTGCTGGAATAGGGTGCGGTCAGATGCAGCATATTGAGGAGCATATACAGAAGAAACACGAAATTTATAAAGCGTATAAAGAAGCCTTTTCTGATATAAAAGAAATAGAAATGAATCCATTGAACAAGGACGGTATTGATAATAACTGGCTTTCTTGTATGACGATTTCACCAGACAGCAGTGTAACGCCAACGCAGGTTATGGATGCCTTAGAAGCTGAGAATATTGAAACAAGACCGATATGGAAACCGATGCATTTGCAGCCTGCATTTGAAGAATATGATTTTATTCAGGTAGAGGATGGCATGAGCGTAAGTGAAGATATTTTTAACAGAGGGCTTTGCTTGCCGAGTGATATTAAAAATACGGAAGAGGATATGGAGCGTATCATAAAAATTGTGAGGAAACAGTTCCGGCAGCAGTAAAATTACTGTTGTAGATTCGATAGAAGTTTAGGAGGTTTTTTATGAGAAATGTGTATAATTTTTCAGCAGGTCCGGCAGTTTTACCGGAATCCGTTTTGCAGGAAGCAGCAGATGAAATGTTAGACTATAAGGGCAGCGGTATGTCCGTTATGGAAATCAGCCACCGTTCGTCCCTGTTCCAGTCCATTATTGATGAAACAGAGCAGAATTTACGCACACTTATGAAGATTCCAAACGATTATGTAGTTTTATTTCTGCAAGGTGGAACTTCCCTGCAATTTTCCATGATTCCAATGAATTTTATGCGGAATGGAAAAGCAGATTATATTTTGACAGGATATTGGGCAAAGAAGGCATATGAGGAAGCGAAAAGATACGGACAGATCAATATTGCAGCATCTTCGGAAGGGGACAATTTTTCATATATCCCGGATTGCAGTGATTTAGAAATATCTCAAGATTCAGACTACGTATATATGTGTGAAAACAATACTATCTATGGAACAAAATTTCATTGCTGTCCGAACAGTCATGGAAAGGTACTTGTGAATGATATATCTTCCAGCTTTTTATCGGAACCGATGAATGTTTCAGATTATGGTATGCTTTTTGGCGGTGTGCAGAAAAATCTTGCACCTGCCGGATTAGTCATTGCTATAATGCATAAAGACCTGATTTCCGAAACTGTTTTGCCGAATACGCCAACTATGTTGCAATATAAAATCCATGCGGATAAAAAGTCGTTATACAACACGCCGCCGACTTACAATATCTATATGGTAGGTAAAGTGCTTAAATGGATTCAGTCATTGGGCGGCTTGGAGAAGATGAAAGAAATTAATGAAAGAAAGGCGGCAGTCTTGTATGACTATCTGGATTCCAGCTCATTGTTTTATGGTCTGGCAAATGCAGACAGTCGATCTTTAATGAATGTAACTTTCCGTACAAAGTCAGATGCAATTGATGCAGAGTTTATAAAGCAGGCTGAAAAACATGGAATTATCAGTATAAAAGGGCATCGGGCGATTGGCGGAATGAGAGCAAGTTTATATAATGCCATGCCGATAGAGGGTGTGCAGCATTTGGTTGATTTTATGCGTGAGTTTGAAAACGGTGGTGAATATCATGAAAAATAGTGATGTTTTTGAGAAAGATCAAAAGTATATTGTTCATACTTATAATCGTTTTCCAGTGGCGGTAAAAAGTGGGTATGGAGCACAGGCTGAAGATTTTTGGGGAAAAAGATATATAGACTTTAGTAGTGGAATTGGGACAAATTCATTAGGGTTTTGTAATGATAAATGGGTTCAGGCTGTTGTTTCTCAGGTAAAACAATTACAGCATACTTCTAATTTATTCTATACGTTGCCGGATAGCCTTTTAGCAGAACGTTTATGCAAAGTAACGGGATATTCCAAAGTTTTCTTTGGAAATTCAGGTGCTGAAGCAAATGAAGGGGCAATAAAAATTGCAAGGAAGTATGGCATGGAAGCCAAAGGGGAGCATTGTAATCGTATTATTACATTGAAAAACTCTTTTCATGGGAGGACGGTTACAACACTTTCTGCCACAGGACAGGATATATTTCATCAGCATTTCTTCCCTTTTACAGAAGGTTTTTTGTATGTTCCGGCAAATGACATTTATGCACTGCAGGAAGCTATGGATGATACAGTATGTGCAGTTATGCTTGAACTTGTGCAAGGTGAAAGCGGAGTAAATGTACTGAAAAAAGAATATGTAAAAGAGGCTGAACGGGTATGCCGTGAAAAGGGCATTTTACTTATTGTGGATGAGGTGCAGACGGGAGTGGGCAGAACCGGGACGTTTTTATGTTGTGAACATTATGAAGTACGTCCCAATGTGATTACTCTGGCAAAAGGATTGGGAGCAGGACTTCCAATTGGTGCTATCCTCATGGATAAACTGACTGAAAATATTTTGCAGGCAGGCGATCATGGCTCAACATTTGGAGGAAATCCGGTTGTCTGTACTGGTGCGATTGAGGTATTGAATCAGGTTGCCGATGCGGATTTTCTGTCTGCTGTTAATTCCAAATCTGACTATATGCATGAAAAATTATCAGCTATGCCTAATATTACTGATGTATCAGGAATAGGATTGATGTTTGGTCTGTCCTTAAAGAAAGATTTGAAAGCAGGAGAAATTGCAAAGAAGTGTGTGGAAAACGGACTTCTGATATTGACTGCGAAAGAAAAACTTCGGATTATGCCGCCGCTGAATATTTCGCAAAAAGAAATTGATATAGGACTTAATATTTTAGGAGAGTGCTTATCAGGTACGTTACTTTAAATATTATTGTATATTCCAATTTTATTATGAAAGAAAATTGGAAATGTATCATATCAAGAACTCGTAAAATGGAATAAAGAAAAAATATTATACTAAACATTTCAAAATAGACTCAAAACCAGTAGTTTTTCAATTGGAATTCTACTGGTTTTCTTAAAAAAGCATAAACAAGTTTATAAGTAAAATGGATGTTAAAGGGATATTATACCCAGTTTTCCATAATGACACGTGGATAAAAATTCGAGATGTTACAATACATGAAAACTTTCCGTTATTTTGTCCATAGTGTAAGCAACAAATGTTAATCGGTAAGGTACAAATTGGAGTAAATTATGATAAAAAAATATGGGAATGTACGAAAGCGTACAAAGAAAAATAACGGCAGAATACCGCACCTAAAGGTGTATCGTGATGGAGTAAAAACTTCTAAGCGATACACCTTTTTTAATGTCGAATTTTGACTTTATTCAAAATTTTTTGCGATTTCTTTTTTACGCATTTGAGAAGAAAAATTAGTGGACATTATATTGCTCCGGCAGGGGTTTCAGATTCGGTTTACAGCTTCATGTATGGCTGTTTTGACAGCATGGATTTCTGTGTATCCCACACTTTTTTCATTAACTCTTTGACTTGCTTTACATCGGCGGCATAGATGTTTCCTGTGGCGTTCATGCGCTTTGCTATTTGATTCAGATTGTTGCTGATTCTGCCAAGCGTGGTGTTGTATTCCCGCAGGTCGGAATAGTCAAGGTCATAGACGTAGCCATACAAAATCTGATGCCGCAGGAAAGATGATTTGTCCCTCATGCCGGAGGCTTTGACTTTCTGCTCCAATATGTATTGTTCATCGTCGCTTAGATATATTTTCAGTTCATTTTTGCGTTCTCTGTTTGCCATTTTTCATGTCCTTTCTGTAATGGATTGTTGAAAGGATTTTACACAATCTTCTGTCCCGTTACGGGGGATATTTGTGCAAGAAAATGAGTGAAAAAAAATTCAGAAATTCCGGCAGGACATTTTGTGATTTTTGAGCGCAGAGGGGGCTAGGGGGAAACTTCCCCCTACAAGCAATTTTTTCAAGTTTCCGTCTTTTGGAAAATTGGAAAAATTCAGCCTGTGAGGGAACACAGGCAGTGCTTGCTATTCTTCACTGGAAAGGTTTCAGCCTTTCCAGCCATTGCGGAAAAAATTGAAAATTTTTTCGGGCAATGCCCCCACAGAGGGGACATTACTTTATTTACAATTAACATCAGAAACAGCGGGAAAGGGGGTGAAAAAAATGGTAGACCATGCATTCCAGCGGCGCAGGGAAATTGAGCGTATGCTGCTGTCGGGAAAGAAGCTGACCGTAGCGGAACTTATGGGCAGGTACTGCGTAGGCAGGAAGTCCATAAGCAGGGATTTTGAAATCATAGGGGAAGAACTTCCCGTAGTTTCAAAACAGGGCTATAATGGCGGTTACTTTCTTATGGACGGTGTAGGGAAACATCAGAACTCACTCTCGCATGAACAACTGGAATGCTTGGAAAAACTCGCTGTAATCTGTACGGAAAAAGACAGGGAAACCGTACTGTCAATCATACATGAATTTGGACCGTACTG
>CAMWMM010000139.1 GCA_947175285.1 uncultured Lachnospiraceae bacterium | reverse complement strand
TTATTTAACATAGAGCATTTCAAATGCACAACCTCATCATGTGACAGCGGCAGGATATAATTCTCACTGCTGTTATAACTCATGGCAAATGTCATAGCATAGTGATTGTTCTTACGGAATAAGGGGTCTAATTTCATATAATCGCAAAAATCGTGCATCCAACCCATATTCCACTTAAAGCTAAAGCCTAAGCCCTCGCTGCCTTCTTCCACTTTACCCGTAACACGCGGCCACGCCGTTGACTCTTCCGCTATTGTCAAAAATCCGGGGAATGTGCCAAGAACAACGGAATTCATATGACGGAAAAATTCAATTGCTTCCAGATTTTTATTTCCGCCATATTTATTCGGAAGCCATTGTCCGTCTCTCTTACCATAGTCCAGATACAGCATAGATGCTACAGCATCCACTCTAATCCCGTCTACATGATATTCTCTTCCCCAGAAGAGCACATTTGCAATCAGGAAATTTTTTACTTCTGTTTTTCCATAATTAAAGATTTTTGTACCCCAGTCAGGATGCTCGCCAAGCCTCGGATCGGGATGCTCAAATATACATTCTCCGTCAAATCTGCTGAGTCCATGTGCATCCGTTGCAAAATGTGCCGGTACCCAATCCAAAATAACACCGATTTTATTCTGGTGCAGTTTATTGACAAGATACATAAAGTCTTCAGGATTACCATGTCTGGAAGTAGGTGCATAATATCCTGTTACCTGATATCCCCAGGAACCGTCAAAAGGATATTCCGTAATACCCATTAATTCTATATGCGTATACTTCATTTCTTTTAAATATTCTACAATTCTGTCCGCAAATTCACGGTAATTGTAAAATCCGTCTTCCGTTCCGTCCGGATGTTTCATCCAGGAACCGATATGGCATTCATAAATAGCAACCGGCTCTTTATTATAATCCTTGCTGCTCCGTGCTTTCATCCATGCGTCATCAGTCCACTTGAATTTGGAGATATCAAATGTCTTGGACGCATTGCCCGGTCTCATTTCCGAATAATTTGCAAACGGATCCGCTTTATAGCGTTTTTCTCCGGATGGCGTCCGAATCAGATACTTATACATCTCATTCTCACCAACACCCGGAATAAATAACTGGTGAATTCCTCCGGGACCCAGTTTTTCCATCTGATGACTTTCTTCGTTCCAGCCGTTAAACGTACCTATGACATGAACGCTTGCCGCATTCGGAGCCCAAACTGCAAAGTACATTCCTTTCTCGCCATTTTCCACTGACGGATGGGCGCCTAACTTCTTATAAATATCGTAGTGCGTTCCCTGCGCAAACAGATATTGGTCGTCCTCTGAAATAAATACCCTGTTCTCCGGTTCTTTTTGCTTTCCCTTTTTCCCTGCCATGAGTTATCCCCCCTATTTTCATTTTAATAGTGCATAAAATCATTCTCACGTAAAATAATCATGTCGTCATCATCATAGCGCTTTGCTAATAAAATATCCACAAAGTGTTTCGGCGTTTTCTTATTCGCATAGTAAATCGCTTCATCCACCAAGTCTCTTACTTCTGCAACACTCACTTCATGGTCGCTTGTCTGCATATCCGCAATTCTTGTATGCAGCGCCAACACACCAAATTCATCAATAGAATATTCCATTTGTTCCGCGTACTGCTTTGCATAAGCAACCAAGGCTTCATCATCCAAAGGCTCGATATCTATCCGCAGTTCAAAACTGTAACTTAAAATGGAATTTTCCACTAACAGTCTGTTCATCTTCTGCTTCGTATCTTCCAAAATCAGCAGAAGCCCTATGTTGTCTTTCTCTAAAGCTCTGGCTAACTTCGCAACTGTTTCCGCTTTTAACTCAGATGCTTTTTCAATAATTAACGCACCGTTATTGATTCTGGAAAGTGTTTCCGTAATATCTTTTTTATTAAGAACAGCACCGGATATTTTGGCTACTTTACCGGAGAAATTGCTGTCGTTATACTGCATTTCACGTATCAGACCCTTGGCAAGCTCTAACGTACCGCTTCCCTCTTCCCCTGTAATGATAACATTTCCAGTATACGCCGCCATACTCATATTGTCCAATGTATGAATAAGCTGCTCTCTGGATTTCTTATGATGTATGTATTGTCCGAACAGAGTTTTTTCTTCTTCTGTCAGTTCTCTGCCTGCCTGAGACGTTCCCTGACGCGGCTGTGATACTTCCTCTTTGAACTCAGGTTTGGAATCTGCGGCGGGAGCAGTTTCTGTCTCCTCGTACGGCTCCGGTTCTTCTGCCTCTTCCATCTCGTCAATATCGCCGGCTTCCTCAATATCGTCCGTTTCTACATCATCTTCTGCCGGAATTTCGACTTCTGCCGTTTCCTCAACTTCCAAGTCTTCTACAGCTTCCTCTACATCCTCTGCTGCAGGTTCTTCCGTTATATCCGGCTCTTTGGGCATTGTCTGTTTCTTTATATGAGCAGGTATATCTTCTTCATCTGGTATGATAACTTTTTTAATTCCCGGCTGCTTTCCGGACTCTTTCATAATTGCCGCTACAAAAGCTTTCTCCAACTGTTCTAAAAGTCCGCTCTTAGTCGCCTCATCGAAATCTGCAAATAAACTTCCCGTATGCTCTAATATTCTCTGACGAACAGCTTCCCTGCGTTTCTGCTCGTTTTCTTTCTTCATTACTTCCCATTCGGTCAAAACATCTTCGATACTAAGCTGTCCGGTAATCTGCTTTTCAATTGCTTTAATGTCCATGTCCGGCACTCTCAGCCGAATCTGTCCATCATTTTCCTGAGATAAAACATCATCGTATCTGACGGATGAGGTACCTCTTGCCGATACAGTGCTATATTCCGGTCTTACTTCCGGTTGAACGTCCGGTACAGGCACTGTCTCCGGTCTTATCTGCACAACCGGCTCCGGCTTCGGAAAAGGAACAGGCGCTGGTGCCGGCGATATCTGCTGTGGAGTAATCTCCTGCAGCTCATCTGTCTCCTGTGAAAGCTCCACTTTGGGCATTTTCACTGTTTCCTGTAAAAGCGGTGCGATAATCTGCTCTACAATAGAGGAAGATTCCTCTTCCTCTTCGACTGCCGTTTCCTCATCTGCCGAGACCTCTTCCTCCGTATCTGTCAGAATTTCTTTCATGCTTTCCGCTAATGCCATCTGCAGATTAAGCGTATTGTACTGTCCTACGTCTACGGTTTTCACTTCCGGCAATTCCGTAGTCGCTACGGTCATAGTATCGTCATCTTCTTCCGGTTCATCTTCATCATCCGGATAGTCTTCGTCAGAGGACATATCGTCTTCAGAATCCTCATCCTCGTCTATTTCTTCGTCTTCCTCATCTTCCTCCGTTTCGGCGGCATCCCGCTCCATAATCCATTGGTCATATGCTGCCTGCTGATCCGCGCTAAGCGGCATATGAAGCGCTTTTAATTCCAGCGCTTTCTGCACATACTTACCCTCGCCGAACATGATATAGACTTCATTACATTCCTCTATACATTTGGTTTCCAGCCCGATTCTGTGGTAAAGATATGCTAATTCATACATCCACTTCTCGCGCAAATCCCGTTTCTTAAACTCTTCCAGAACGGCAATGCGCTCCTCTAAAGAAACATCCTGCGCCTCATATAAGCGGTATTGCAAGATAAATTTGCCCGTATCTTTGGGGAATAACTGTACAAATTCTTTATAGTACTCTATTGCCTGCACATATTCTTCCATTTTAATGGCAAGTTCGCACAATGAATAAAGTATCGGTCTTGCCGTAGGGTGCTTTTCATATGCCAACAGCAAGATATCTTTACTCTCCTGATATCTTCTGTTTATCTTATATAAATCACTGACAGAGCAAAGCATCATAACACTTTTTACTCTGCGCCAGTCAATCGTATCTGCAATTTTAACTGCTTCAGCAAAATCTCCCTCTGCAATCAACGCTTTTATTTCATCTGCACGGACTTTGTATTCGTATTTATCCAAGGTACTCACCTCATCGTATTGTATGCCTGTGATTGAAAAATCTGTATTTCTTCAACCCGATAACCTAATTTTACTGTCTTAGTTTACCATAGCCGAATATCAATGTAAACAAATATGCAGAAAAAAATATAGTATCTCCAATCTAATATATCTACTATCATATATCAAGATATGGAGATACTTCAATACACAATTCCATGATATTGTGTAATAAATATACTTTTTTCTTATGCCTTTACAGTTAACAGGCAATTGGAAAGTTCTGTAAATTGCTCTAAAGTCAACGTTTCACCGCGCACTGTAAGCGGCAGCTCCATCTGTGTTAAAACTTCCGCAATCTTTTCTTTGCTGACACCAACGCTTCCTGCGTTGGAAAGTCCATTGACTAATGTCTTTCTTCTTTGATTAAAAGATGCCCTGATAACAGTAAATAAGTAGTTCTCATCCTGTGCTTTTACCGGCGGCGTCTCATATCTTGTCAACCTGATGACACTGCTGTCAACATTTGGTCTTGGCATAAAACAGGCTGCCGGGACTTTGACAATAACTTCCGGTTTCGAATAATACTGTACCGCTAAGGACAATGCCCCGTAATCTTTCGTTCCCGCCTGCGCCTGTATTCTGTCCGCTACTTCTTTCTGAATCATAATCGTAATGCTCTGAAGCGCCACATGACTTTCAAATAACGCCATGATAATCGGCGTCGTAATATAATATGGAAGATTCGCAACTACTTTTATCGGATTCCCGCCATTATATTTTTCTACAATATGATTAATATCTACTTTTAAAATATCCTGATTCAAAATAGTTATATTATTATAAGAAGAAAGTGTATCCTGCAAAACAGGAATTAAATTTTTATCAATCTCTACAGCAATGACGTTTCCTGCCCGCTCCGCCAGATACTGTGTCATTGTCCCGATACCGGGCCCAATCTCCAGCACACAGTCTTTCTCCGTTATCTGTGCCGCATCCACAATTTTTTCCAGAATATTTTTATCCACCAGAAAATTCTGCCCGAATTTCTTTTGAAACGTAATATTATACTTTTGCAAAATTTCTATTGTATTTTTGGTGTTCCCTAGTGTCGCCATATCTTTTCCTGTCTTTCATCATTATTCTGCGATGTTCCGGTTTTACAGTCCGAATAATTTTACCGCATTTTCATGCGTCACCGCAAGCACATCCTCATAGCTGACGCCCTTTATGGAGGCAATCTCTTTCGCAATATAAGGAAGATTCAAAGAAGAATTCCGTTTCCCGCGATTTGGCACCGGCGCAAGATATGGACTGTCTGTTTCCAGCAAAATCTTTTCTAACGGAATATAACTTACTGCTTCCTTTAGCTTTTTCGCATTATCAAAAGTAATCACGCCGCCGATACCGAAATAATAATTCATATCCAGATACTGCGCCGCAGTCTCTTTTGTATAAGAAAAACAATGTATCACACCGTTTATCCTCTCCGCATGCATCCCTTTCATAATATCCAATGTGTCTTTTGCCGCTTCTCTGGAATGAATGATAACAGGCAGTTTTACTTCCAACGCCAGCGCAAGCTGCCGCTCAAACCACTTCTTTTGCACGTCCGGTTCCGGCTCTTTCCAGTGATAGTCTAAGCCGATTTCTCCAACGGCAACTACCTTCTCCCGCGCACACTGCTCCTTTAACCACTGAAAATTTTCTTCATCCAGCTCCGCAGTTTCACTTGGATGTACTCCCATTGCGCCATAGACAAAAGGATATTTCTCCATCAATGTAATCGTGCTTTTACAGCTATCGAGGCTTGCGCCTACGTTAATTACGGTGTCAATACCGTTCTCCGGTAAAGATTGTATTAAGGTTTCTCTATCTTCGTCAAATGCCTCATCATCATAGTGCGCATGGCTTTCAAATATCATATTTATCGTTTCCTCCTATCTTTTTTTCAAAAATTCTTAAAAAAATCTAAAAAATACTTGCAAACCCCAAAACATTATACTATAATAACTCTTGCGTTGTAAAATAGAACAAGCGCCTTTAGCTCAGTTGGTAGAGCACCTGACTCTTAATCAGGGTGTCCAGGGTTCGAGCCCCTGAAGGCGCACTTAGGAGTACCATTTTTGAGGACGTACGAGCCTTGGGGATGGTGCTTTTTCTTCGGAGGAAAACATATGAATATTACATGGTTCGGATGCGCATCGTTACTAATTGAAAATGGAAAAGACAGGGTTTTAATTGACCCTTTTTTATCTATGCAGGGTGCAGAGCATCATCCCTCCCTGTCTGATTATCAGAAAGAAGAATCCATTCTCATTACGCACGGTCATATTGACCACCTCGGCAGCATTCCTCTTATTTTATGGGATTCGGATGCTACGGTATATTGCAGTAAGACCCCTGCTGCCACACTGGAAAAGAAACAGGCGGACAGCGACCGGATAGTTGTCATCCGTCCGGGTGATGAACTTCTTTTCGGAGAAATAAAAGTTACCGTATTATCCGGAAAACATATTCGGTTTGATTCCCGACTCATCCGGCATACGTTTTTAAATTTTCGGATTCTGCGATATTTTTCTAACTTTTTATGTCTGCTTATAAAACATTTTACTTATAAGGAAAAAGGGGAAACTCTCGCTTTCCGGATTGACAGCGGGGATAAAAGGATTCTTGTTCTCGGCAGTCTGGCTCTGCAGGAAAATATAGAATATCCTAAGAATGTGGATATGCTTGTCCTTCCTTATCAGGGTGCAGCGGAACCGGTTTCTACGGCGCTTTCCATTATTGAAAGGCTGCAGCCCAAAACTGTTTTTTTAGACCACTTTGACGATGCCTTTCCGCCGATTTCCAATCACATTGACACCAAACCTTTGAAAAAAGCATTAGAAGAGCGGTATCCTGATCTCCCGGTCGTAAAACCTGCTGCGGGAAAGCCTGTTACTCTGCCTTAACAGCCCCTGCAGCATCTTTTTATTGTCTAAAAATGCAATCCAAGCATTTCTATCAGAAGTCCGGCTGCCACGCCTGATACATAGAGCAGAAGAATAATCCTTATATTTTCTTTTGGCTTGTCATTGACACGCAGTAATACTAAAATACCGACTCCCGCTCCTGCCAATAACCCCGACATCATTGCTCCGGCGCTTAATACGCCGTTTAAATACAACTGGGTAATAACTACGGACGCGGCACAGTTCGGAATCAAACCTATCACACCCGCTATCAGTTCGCCCACAACCGGACGGTTCAATATCAGATTGGCAAGAAATTCCTCCCCGATAAAAGCAATGATAATATTAAGTACAACGGTAATTAACAGTACATAAATAAATATCTCAATCGTATGGTGAACTGCTGACTTTACGATTCCCTCTTCACAGTGACAGTTATGCTGCTCACACATATGCTCAATCTGCATATCATCTTGGTTTTTCCGTAATAATCTGCTGATTACCACATCAATCAGAAGTCCAATTACCATTCCGATAACAATTTTTACTCCCAGAATCTTTATAATCATATCAATTCCGGCATTTTCGGAAATTAAAATGGGCAGCATTTCATCCGAAGTAGACAAATAAATAGACAGCAGTGTACCCAGTGTGATAATTCTTCCGGCATACAGATTCGATGCCGCCGCAGAAAAACCGCACTGTGGAAACGCCCCTAAAATACTTCCTATCACCGGTCCGCATTTACCGGACGACCGGATTGCATTCTGTAATTTATCTCCCGCCTTATGCTCCAAGTATTCCATTGCCAGATACGTAAGGAAGAGAAACGGCAGCAGCTTTACGCAATCCCATAATGCCTCCAAAATGATATCAAACATAAATAGTTCCCATTCCCTTTTTGTTTTTCATACTTGCCTATCCTATAACATAATACAAAAATTCTGCATTTTTATCAAATATTTTAAAATATTTTGTATTCGTTATTAAATAAATATTGATTCTGTATAAAAAAAGTTATAGAATAGTATATATATACCGATTTATGATGGGGGATTTGAGATGGAAGGACTAAAGAATTTAATGGAAGATAATGTGGAACAGATGCTTAACCGATTGCTGCCTACGATGCCGCACATTTGTTCCTGTAATGACTGTAAGCTGGATATGGCAACATATGCTCTAAATCGTCTGCCATCAAAATACGCTCGTACAAGTGCCGGAGCTGTTTTCCATCGATTTGACACACTCACCCCGCAGGTAGAAGCTGAAATTTTATCGGTTGTTGTTTCTGCAATGGAACTTATTGGAGGACATCCTCACCATCCGCCGTTGACGCCGAATTCTTCAGCCGGCAATACTGAGCAGGGTTCTGCCAATAACGGCAGCGCTGCAAACCAATAATCTGACAATAAACAACGGATGTCTCGCAAAGCGCGGCATCCGTTATTTATTATTCCACTTTTTCAAAGAATAATGTGATTTCTATATCTTCAATATTTTCACCCCAATGATCATATTGCACTGCCTCCCGAATACTTTCAAGTGTACTCTCATACACTTGCTGATATCCGGTAAAATGATACTTCCGAAATTCATGAAAGTTACCATCCCAAGTATATGTTACCGCATATGCCGTGTTACTATCCTGTACAAATATGAACTCTGCAAAATAGGATGCTATACCGTCTACAGCATAATAACGGCTGTAAACCTCTTCACATGTTAGCTGAAACTGCTCTCTCATAAAGGCATCTGCTTTCTGCTTTAACTGCGGTATACACGGCGCCGCCTGTTCCGCGGTAATTCTTTCTGCGTCTACTATTGATACTTTGCCGCCGCTGTACATTACCTGCGAAAGTGTTCCGTCTTTTGCACTAATATAGAAGTAATAATACTGCCGGTTCGGGAAATCAGTCCAGTTGACATGATAAAATCCTGTCTCTCCCGCTATCACAATGTCGTTGTCAAAATAATTATTTCTTTCGAGTCCTTCTCCGGTAATGCCGAAAATCTTTTCAAGCCACTCCGAAGCTGTCTCTATTGCCTCCTGCTCTGTAACTCCTCCCGCTTCTACAGCTTCCGCCGCCATCTGCGCCTGCTCTTCTTTTTTCTGCGCGATTTCTTCTGCAAATTCTTCTTCATTACGCTTATTCAATGCATATTCCCGCTTATAATAAAAATCTATGATTTCCAATAATTCCTCATCTGTCAATTCCCTATCCGGCAGATAAAACGTACCGTCTGAAACCAGAAAATATAATTCACCTTCTCCCGCTTCTTCTATGCTTTCTACCTGCATCAGTTCTCCTGTCGGGAATGTACCTGACTGATACTGCCCATACAGTTCGGTCATTCTGCTCTCTTCTTTTTCCGTATAGGCTCTGGAAAACCTATCAGCTTCTCCCTGCTTCATTTCTAAATCCTCTACGATAGCGTCCAATTTTTCCTGCGGCACTGCCTCCATCCGCTCCTGTATAAGTGAATTGACGAGCGCACGTACCGGAACGCTGACAAGTCCAAACGCAATAACGATCCCTGCTGCCGTAACCGCCATACTAATATTACGGCGTGTTTTCTTCTTTTGAAAGGAATTTGTTTTTATATTCCGGATGATTTCTTTTTGCATTTCTTCCGAGATTTGTATGGAATTTACTGCATCCTGTAAATCTTTTACCTTCCTCTTCATCAAATATCCCTGCCTTTCTTAATTCTTACTCTTTTTCCAAAGTCAGTCTTAATTCTTCTCTTCCTCTCTGCATCCGCTTTTTCACCGCATCCACCGATATACCAAGCATATCTGCAATTTCTACACTCTTGTAACCCTCAATATAATGTAAATAAATGACGGTTTTTAACTTATGCGGCAGACGGAGCAGCGCCGTTAGTATTTCACTTTGTTCCGGCATTTCGCAATATGCGGTAATTTCTTCTATCGCAATCTGCGGATGCCTGAACCTATGCCTGTGAATATCACGGCATTTATTCGTTGCTACTTTAATGAGCCATGCTTTTTCATGTTCTCTGCCTTGAAAATCCGGTGAACGCTCTATGTATCTGCAAAATGTTTCCTGTATTGCATCCTGCGCGTCCTG